>DATGVC010000142.1:0-2970 GCA_035300745.1 Gemmatimonadales bacterium
GCCGCCGGACAGGCCGCGCTCGACCAGCGTGAACAACCCGTCCTGGGCGTTCAGGGCGCGGGCGCGGGGCGCTCCTTCGGCCGTGCTCTGCACGACGACGATGCGACCGGCGCGCGCTGCCGCGCGGTTTGCCGTATCCACCGCGGCCGCGCACAGCCCGCGCAGCAGCATGCCGCTGCCGAACTGGAGCACGCGCTCGGGCAACTGATCGCGTCGATAGGCGCGCCACAGCGCGCCGGTCAAGAGGGGAAGCACAGCGGATAAGCTGTGCGAGCGGCCGTCGGACGCAACGGAGGGGGCCACGGCTGGCCACTACACACGCCCTTAAGGGCGCTCGCCGTCGCCGAGCCGGCCCTTCAGGGTACGGAGATTCCGCTGCTCAAATTGTCATAGCCGCCTGCTTAACGCCCCGATACCCTTCACGCTCGCACGCAACTCCGGAGCGTGGACCATGCGGGCCACCTGGATTTCGGTCGGAATCATCCTGTTCGCTGCATGCAAGCCATCTGACAAGGCACCTCCACCTCCACCTCCGCCTCCTTCTCCACCGGCGTCGGACCACGTGGTGGTGCACGCCCAGGTCGTGGACATCATTCCGCGCCGGCTGAGCGGAGAAACATGGCAAGACGCAGAACCATTCCTTTCACTCTACGCCTCGAATCCAAATTTCCTGGCGGCCTCGGCCTTCACGCCCAATCCCGGCGGGGCCGCGAGTGGGACCGCACCGATCTTCGTCTCGAGTAACGGCGGGACCACCTGGTCGCTCCGCAATACGATCCCCAGCGAGGTCATGACGGCCGACATCACTCATGCAGTGGGGCGCAATCCCCGCGAGCTCTACGCGGGAATCATGCGCCAGCCAGGCTACCCCTTGAACGAGCTCTCGACCCCCGACTTCCTGTCGTTCGTGACGATGACCCAGCTGTCCATGCGGAATGACATCGATCAGCCATTCGTGCGCGCGATCAAATCCGGCAACGCCGAGCGGCTGTATGTGGGACTCAACGACTTCGCGGCACCGAGCGGGCGCACGGCGACTGTCGATCTGTCGATGAACGGGGGTGCGACGTTTGCGTCCCGGAGAATCGAAACGCGCAATACCGTGGGGCAGAACGCCCCATCCATCCGTCCCGCCGTGGCGGAGGATGGCACCGTCTACGTCGCCTACCTCGGCTGGCGCAGCGCAGCGGGTTCGGTGATTCAGAGCGACGTCGTCGTGGCCCGCGACGACCATGGCGCCAGCGGCGCGAACCCCTTCAAGGACCTGGTCGACCCCTCGGACCATCTCCCAGGCCGGCTCGTCGCGCGGAACGTGACCATCACGTGGTCCAACGCGCCGACCCTGGGACAAGAACGTATCGGCTCGACCCTGTCGCTCGCGGTCGATGGGCTGCACAGCGACAACGTCTATGTGGCGTGGGGCGACCGCGTCGGAAACGGTGATATCTGGACCGTCCACGTCCGTCGCTCGACCGACCGCGGCGCGACGTGGAGCAACGACGTGCGCACGCTCACGAACGCGACCGCGCCGAGCCTCGCGGTCTCCACCAACGGCACGGTTGGGTTGCTGTATCAACAACTGACGGGTTCGGGGAGCACGAGCCGCTGGGTCACCCACCTCGACCAGTCGCGCGACGGCTTCGCGACGCACCAGGACATCATTCTGGCCACGGTCCCGGCGATGACGCCGGCGTTTCAATTCCTTCCGTACCTCGGCGACTACAACTTTCTCCTGACTCGCGGGAACAAGTTCCTGGGCATCTTCTCCGCGAACAATACGCCGGACTCCGCCAACTTCCCGCAAGGCGTCGTGTATCAACGGCGCGTGGATTTCGCGACGCATCGCCTGCTCGATCGCTCCGGCGCGCCAGTCGCCGTATCGATTGACCCGTTCTTCTTCAGCGCCGATGTTCTACCATGACAGGACTCCCATGTCTACTCGACCCCTGATGGTCTGGATCGTGCTGGCGGTGCTCGGATCGCCAGCCCCCGCGCCCGCTCAGTTGACTCGGGAAGCTATGGTTCGGAAGTCGGACATCATCTTTGTCGGCACCGTTACGCGGGTCGGCGCGGTCGCCGCTCCGGACCTGCCTGCGTCGCCGCTCACAGTCGTCGTGCGGGTCGACCAGGTGCTCGAGAAGCCCGATGCGGTCGGCTTGGTGGAGGGCGACACGATCACAGTCCAGAGCGTGCGGCAGGGCTCGCTCAAGGACGGCATGCGAGCAACCTTCTATACGACCGGCTGGATATTCGGGGATGGAGTTGCGGTGCGCGAGGTGGGCCACGAGCCGGCGCGCGCTCAGTTGGCGGCCGCGATGCAACAGGACTCAGTAGCGAGGGCACGACAAAAAGTGAATGACGCTAATCTGCGGCAGCGCATTCAGGCGGCGAGCGTGGTAGCTGTAGGTCGGGTCGAGGAGGTACGGCCGGCCAAGCTCGCCGCTGCTGCGGGGCACCCTGCACGGATTTCGGAGCACGATCCCGAGTGGCAGGAGGCGATCATTCAGGTGGAGGAGGGTTTCAAGGGTGCCCAGTCCGGGCAGCGCGTCGTCGTCCGATTCCCCGGCTCGCACGATGTCGCCTACGTGAGCACGCCGCGCTTCGCGGTTGGACAGGAGGGGACCTTCCTGCTCCAGAAGGATTCGGCCAGCGGCTCGCCGTTGACGATGATGGCGGGCCAGTCGGTTCCGGCGTACACCGCGTTGCACCAACTCGACGTGCTCCCGAAGCAAGAAGGGGCTCGCGTGCGGGGCCTGATGAGGTCCCCGTAAGCCGTCTCACCTCAGGCTCCGTACCACGCTCTTCACCTTCGCCGCATCCTTCACGCTTAACGCCGAGGTAGATCAGACGCTCGAGCGCCATGGCGAGATCTGCACACGAATCGAACGCGCGATGGAACGTCACCGGCAGCGACTCGGCGGCGTCGAGCAACTCTGCGGTGCGCCTTTCGTCGATGTGCTGGGTCTCGGT
>DATGVC010000143.1:0-6247 GCA_035300745.1 Gemmatimonadales bacterium
CATCTTCCGGTCGCGGTGGGGCAGGGGTGGGTGGCGGCGGCGCACGGCCGCTTGCCGGTCCCCGCGCCAGCCACTGCGATCCTGCTCGAAGGGTTGGAGATCGCGGGTTCCGGACCCGTGGAAGGCGAAGCGACGACGCCGACGGGTGCGGCCCTGTTGCGGGTGCTGTCGGCGGGCGCGCCGCCGGACCGGTGGCGCATGGTCGGTAGCGGGTGGGGGGCGGGTCAGCGCGATCCCAAGCACTATCCGAACGCGTTGCGCATTCTCATCGCCGAAGTGGCGAGCGAGGCAGGTCGCGTGGTGTTGCTCGCGACCGATGTGGACGACATGAGTCCCGAGTACGTCGAGCCGCTGCGTCAGGCGTTGGTCCAGGCGGGCGCGCTCGATGTGCAGACCTGGCCGGTGCAGATGAAGAAAGGCCGTCAGGGATTCCGCGTGGAAGTCATGGCGCCTGAGCCGCTCGCCGAGGCGGTGACCGCCGAGCTGTTCCGCCACAGCACCACGGCGGGCGTGCGGCGCTGGATTGCGGAGCGGGCCACGCTGCCGCGTCACCAGCTCACGGTGCGGCTGGACGGCGTGGCGGTGCGCGTGAAGGTGCTGGATGGCGACAGTGTCCGGGTGAAACCAGAATACGATGATGTGCTGGCGGCGGCGCAGGCGTTGGGGCGTCCGCCGCTGGACGTGGCGCGCGCCGTGGAGCGCGACGCCGAGGCTCTTATCGCGAAATCCAAGGAGTGAACGTGCGAACGGTTCGGAATCTTGCGGCAATCATGTTTACCGCAATCACTGTCCCGCTTGCGGCGCAGCAGCAAGCAGGCGGTGCGGTGGGGCGTTGGGCGGAGCCGACATGCGACTTGAAGCCGGGCCATTTTCTCGTCAACCAGGGTCTGTTGTACCTGAAGAGCGCCACGACGACGCGTTTCGAGGATCAGAAGAAAAAGGACCTCAACGACGCGCAGCGCGTGCTGACGCAGGCCGTGACGACCGGCGAGCAGAGCAAGAATCCGGCGGCGTGGTACTACCTGGCGCGCTATTACCTCATGACCAGCGACGCGCAGGGCGCGGACTCGGCATTCACGCACGCTCAGACGCTGAAACCGGATTGCAAGGGCGATATCGACAAATGGCGGCGGTATGTGTGGGTGCCGACGTTCAACGCGGGAATCGCGGCATGGCAGGCGAACAACCTGGACTCCGCCATCGCGTCGTTCCGGCGGGCCAGCGCGATGCTGCCCGGCGAGCCGACGGGCATCAAATACCTCGCCACGCTGTTGTACAACGCCGGCAAGGCCGATTCCGCCGTCGTCTATTTCCGGCGCGCCGCGGACGCGGCAGCGGCGGATCCCAAGTTCGCGCAGGACCGTAAAGACGCGCTCTACAACCTCGGGCGCATTCAACAGAGCCTGCAGCAGATTTCGGAGGCTCAGGCGACGTATCGTGAATACCTGGTCCTGTATCCCAACGATGCGGAGATCATGGCATCGCTGGGCGGGCTCTACATGCAGAAGGCCAGTAAGGACACCGCCTATCGGGATAGTGCCTTCGCGATCTACCGGCAGATCGTCAGCAAGGGCGACTCGATGGGGTATTACCAGCTCTATCGGGTCGGCGCCGAGATTTCCCAGAGCGTGCCTGAGGACCCCGACACCTCGGTCGCAGGGAGCGGCTGTCGCACCGCCGCACGGGCGAAGCGGCCACCGTTGACGGCGGCGCGGATTCGCGCGAGCTGCGATTCCGTGACGAAAGGGATGGCGAAGGCCTACTTCGCGAGCTCGCGCGCGGCGTTCTCGCTCGCTGCACAAGCACTCGATGCGAGCCTGAGGATCAATCCTTACTACCGCGAGACCCTGATCTTCCGGGCCAACACGGCGCTAGGGATGCGCGATTCCGTGACGGCGCTCGCGATGTCTCGCCGGCTCTTCGCCGTTGATCCGATGAACCGCACGGGCATCAAGATCATGGCCTACGCGCAGCAGCAGAACGGCAAGATCGACTCGGCGCTGTATTACTACCGGCTAAGTGACTCGACATTGATTGGCGATGTGGTCGTGAGCCAGTTCGACTCGACGGACACGGGTCGGGACCTCAAGGGGACCCTGACAAATGTGCGCGAGAAGCCGAATGCGCCCTACAAGCTGATCTTTGAGTTCGTCGACCTGCAGGGACAGGTCGTCGCGACCGACACGGTGCAGGTGACGGCGACCCCGCCGGGCCACAAGCAGGAGTTCGCGGTCAAGGCGGTTGGTAAGACCATCGCCGCGTGGCGCTATCGGAAGGAATGACAATTGACAGCGGGCGGGATGTGGGAACACATTCCGCCCAGACTGCGGGCGTAATTCAGGGGTAGAATGCCAGCTTCCCAAGCTGGACGTCACGGGTTCGAATCCCGTCGCCCGCTCTTGTTCTTGCTAGGCGGCTGGCTTGCACTCGGGCTGGGTGTGTGGCAGCGCTAACACCTCACGCGCGACGCGTCATCCTGGCGCTGGCAACTCTGTACGCCGCCGTGGTCGTTCCGATTCAGCTCCACAAAGGTGGCGACTTCAAGCCCGAGCTGGGACAGAGTGAGCGCCTCCTACGCGGCGAGGCCCTCTACACCGCCAATGAGGTCGAGGGTGTGTGGTGGCCACCTTTCAGCGCCCTCGCGCTCGTGCCGTTCACGTTGCTCGCGAGGGCGAGCTTCCCGCTGGCGAAGGTCGCTTGGGCAGTGCTGGGTGTCGCGTGTCTCGCGTGGAGCGTCACCCGCGTGCGCGCGCCCACGTGGAGCCGGGTGGCGCTCGCGACGGCCGCGGTGGCGGTGCCGATCCAGACCAACTTCGAGCATGCCAACATCAACACGATCCTGCTCGCGCTCGTCGTGGCGGCGGCGACGGATGTCGCGAACGGCCGCGAGGCGCGCGCCGGTCTGTGGATCGGGATCGCGACCGCGCTCAAAGCGCTTCCGGGACTGCTGCTCGCGTATCTGGCGTATCGGCGCCGCTGGAACGCGTTCGGCGTTGGAGTCGCCGCCGCTGTCGGCCTCACCGCCCTTACGCTGCTGCCCTACGGCCCGAGTGGAGCCCTCACCGCCGTGCGGGAGTGGGTGGCCTTGGCCGGCAAGAGTAGCGATCTGGTGTCACCCAGTAACCAGTCGCTCGCCGCATTGGTGAGCCGTCTGGCGATGTCGCCGGCAGTCGGTTGGGCCCTCGGGCTGGTCTGCCTGACCGCCGCGGCCATCGCCTTCCGACAACGCCCGACGTCGGACGTCATGGCGCGCGAGCTCGCCGTCGTGACCTTGCTCGCCGTGCTGCTTTCCCCCATCGCCTGGGTGCACTACTACGTCCTCCTGCTGCCCGCATGGGCCGCGGCGTTCGAGCTATCCGATGATGTGCCGCGCCGGTCATGGTGGTATGCCGGCCTCGCGGCTGCCGGTCTCGCCACGTCGGGACTGCTCACCGTTGGCCCACACCCGCTCCGTTGGGTGCTACTGCAAGGCTCCGTCTACACGTGGGGTGCGCTGCTGCTGTTCCTCCTGCTGCTTCTGGTGCTGCGGCTTCAGCGATCCCCGCTCCCGACTCACCCTCCAGTGGATGCGAGTTCGTTGACCTGAAGGGCGAGGAGCGGCGGCCGTTTTGTTTATTCGTTATTCCACCTGGTCCAGACGGCGATGACAGCACACCCGTTCCAGTGAAACACGCCCGGGATTTCCGAAACCCCCCGATAGACTTCGATCATTTCAATGTCAGCCGGATTGATTCGAGACAGCATCTCCACTGCCGGTTCCTCCCCGACGCCAAAGGTGCTGTTGGCTGCCAGCTGCCGGACGCCGTCGATAAACACGCTTATGCCACCCGGCTCCTGACAACGAGCAAACCGAATTCGTTTGGGCGGCCCATTCCATATCCGGATTCCCGGTATGCTTTGAAGTAACTCGTAGGTGTGCAGTCCAAAGCGGGAATCGATTTCCTCCCGGGTGACCAATGTGCCGAAGCCAACGTTGTGGCGGAGGAATACTTCGTCGTACTTCGTTGTCCCGGCATAGCGCAGCGGTTTGGTCGCTCTACCGACAACACTGATCTCGGATAGTTGGACAGGGACGCTTTCCAGCTCGACGAGCAGCGTATCATCAGCCGGTGGCAGGGGATCAATTTTTACAACTAATGGGCGATATCCGATCCGGCGAAACCCCACGGTGCTGTCGGATGGCAGGATCTGAAGATGAAAAATACCGGACGCGCTAGTGGTTGACCGGACGTCCGCGCCATTTACGACGACTTCAACGTCTGGGATTAGATGGCGCGTCTGATCGATGACTCGTCCGACGAGTCGTGTCGGTGGGCGCGGCCGGGATTGGGCAGAGATGGTCTGGTTGAATGTCAGCGCAACCGCTGGAACCAATAGCAGTAAGACGGGTGACCGTCTCATCACAGATATCCTAACAGCTTTTCCTTTTCAGGTTAGCCTTCAAGAGAGTTGCGCGGCATGAGGGCCGGCCAGCGTCAGGAACACCAGCAAGGAGGGCTGAGGGTCGATGCGACCTGATCTCGCGGTGCTGCCCAGCGCCGCCGCGCTCGCGGACGCGGCCGCGGGACGTTTCGTCGCGGCTGCGGGGGACACGATTGCCTCGCGTGGACAATTCATCGTCGCGCTCTCCGGCGGCGCGACGCCGCGTGACACCTACCGCCGGCTCGCCACGGAGGCGCTCGTGTCCCGGGTGATGTGGTCGCGAGTTCAGGTCCTGTGGGGGGACGAACGGTGTGTGCCGCCGCACCATGTGGAGAGCAACTACCGCATGGCGCGCGAAACGCTACTCGACCGCGTACCGGTCCCCGCGGCGAATGTGCACCGCATCCATGGCGAGGACGATCCTGCCGCCGCCGCCGGGGTTTACGAAGCGACGATGCGTGCCTTGCTCCGGACGCCGGCGGGCCCGCCCGCCGCCACTTCCGGGGCGCGCATTGACCTCGTCCTCTTGGGACTGGGTGAGGATGGGCATACCGCATCGCTCTTCCCGGGAAGTGCCGCCGTTCACGAGCAGACACGGTGGGTGATGGCCGCACGCGCAGGCGCGGCGTCCATGTGGCGGATCACCCTCACGCCAGCGGTCATCAACGCCGCGGCCGAGGTCTTGTTCCTCGTCTCCGGCGGCGCCAAGGCGGGCATTCTCAGCCGAGTGCTCGAGGGTCCCCGCCGTCCGCAGGAGTTGCCGGCGCAGGCGATCGCACCCTCCCAAGGCCGGGTGCGCTGGTGCGTGGATGCGGCGGCGGCCGCTGAGCTCCAGCCGTGAAGATCAGTCCCCTCGCAGGCCATCCGCCTCCGCAGGCGATGTTGCTCGACGTTGCTAAGCTGGTCACGGCCTATTATGCCGAGATCCCCGATCCGTTGGTGCCGGCCCAGCGAGTCGCCTTCGGCACTTCGGGCCATCGCGGGTCGGCGTTCGACAAGACCTTCAACGAATGGCACGTGCTCGCGATCAGCGAGGCCATCTGCCGCTACCGGCGGCAGCAGGGGATCGACGGCCCGCTCTTCCTCGGCCTCGACACGCACGCCCTGTCGGTGCCGGCTTGCACCACCGCTGTCGAGGTGCTGGCAGCCAACGGCATCGACCTCATGCTCGCCGAGCACGACGCATACACGCCGACACCCGCGGTATCGCACGCCATCCTGTGCTACAACCGCGGGCGCACAAAGGGGGGCGGACTGGCCGACGGCATCGTCGTCACGCCGTCGCACAATCCGCCGGACAACGGCGGGTTCAAGTACAACCCCCCCAATGGAGGACCGGCCGACACCAACGTCACCAGTTGGATCGAAGCCCAGGCGAATGAGTTGATGGAGCGCGGTCTCGAAGGCGTGAAACGCATCCCATACGAGAAGGCGCTGCGCGCCGCGACGACGCACCGGCACGACTATCTCAACGCGTACGTACGCGATTTGGGGAACGTCATCGATATGACGGCGATCCAGAGTGCTGGGCTTCGCCTGGGCGTCGACCCTCTCGGTGGGGCCGGCGTCGAGTATTGGGGTCCCATTGCGGAGCGCTACCATCTCGATCTGACGGTCGTGAGCGACGTAGTGGATCAGACGTTCCGGTTCATGTCGGTGGATTGGGATGGCCGCATCCGGATGGACCCGTCGTCATCTTATGCGATGCAGCGGCTGATCGGCCTGAGGGACCGCTTCGACATCGCCTTCGCCTGCGATACCGATCACGATCGGCATGGGGTCGTCACGCGGAGCACGGGGCTGCTGCCGGCCAATCATTATCTCG
>DATGVC010000144.1:0-3966 GCA_035300745.1 Gemmatimonadales bacterium
CACGAGTGTCAGGTCGCACGTCGCCACGAATCAGCGGCTGACAATCCGTGAGCAGGATACGCAACTCCGTCCGACCGTCCGACCGTCCGACCGTCCCACGCGGACCCTCTTCCGTGACGTCACCAGCGAAGTGGGCCTCGATTTCGTGCACCACGAGAACGATTTCGTCGACTTCGACCGTGAGCCGTTGATTCCGAAGATGGTCTCGCGCGAAGGCCCGTTCGTGGCGGTCGGCGACGTCAACGGCGATGGGCTGGACGACTTCTTCATCGGCGGGGCCAAAGGCCAACCGAGTGCGCTCTATGTGCAGCGCCCCAACGGCACGTTCGTCGCGACTAATCAGCAGCTGCTCGCGGCGGACTCGATCTCCGAAGACCTCGGCGCCGCCTTCTTCGACGCGAACGGCGACGGGAATCTCGACCTCTACATCGTGACGGGGGGCAACGAATTCTCCGATCTCGCGCCCGCGCTCGAAGACCGACTGTACCTCGGTGATGGCCACGGACATTTCACGAAGACGAGCGGCCGACTCCCTCCGCTATTCGGGAGCGGCTCGCGCGTCGCGGTCTCGAACGACTACGTGTTCGTCGGCGGGCGCGTCGTGCCCGGACGGTACGGCCTCAATCCGCCAAGCACGTTGTTCAAGAACGACGGCCGTGGGCACTTCACCGATGTGACGGCGCAGGTCGCACCCGAGCTTGCCCGCGTCGGGATGGTCACCGATGCGCTGTGGGTCGACGTCGATCACGATGGCCGTCTCGATCTTGTGGTGGTCGGCGAGTGGATGCCGATCACGGTCTTTCGCAACACCGGCACCAAACTCGAGCGCCTGGCGGTCCGCGGACTCGAGCATACGTCCGGATGGTGGAATAGGATCATCACCGCCGATTTCAACGGCGACGGGCGCCCCGATTTCGTGCTGGGCAACCTGGGGCTGAACACCCGCTTGCACGCGTCACTGGCCGAGCCGGCACGAATGTACGTGAAGGATGTCGACGGGAACGGATTTCCGGAGCAGGTCGTGACACTCTACGAGGGCGGCAAATCGCTCCCGGTCGCGTTGCGCGACGAGCTGACGAGCGCCCTGCCCTACCTCAAACCGCGCTATCCCAAGTACTCGGACTACGCGGGCCAGACGGTCGAGCAGATCTTCGGCAGCGGACTGAACAACGCGGTCGTGAAGCAGGCTGAAACGTTTGCAACCGCGCTGGCGCTCAGCAATCGCGACGGTTCCTATACGCTGGTCGCGCTGCCGTCAGCAGCGCAGATTGCGCCGGTGTACGGCATTCTGGCCGGCGATTTCGATCACGACGGAAAGACGGACCTCCTGCTGGCGGGAAACTTCAGCGGCGTGCAGCCGGAGATCGGCAGCATGATGGCGAGCTACGGGCTGATGCTCCGGGGCAATGGCCGCGGCGGGTTTACGCCGTTGCACGCGGACCAGAGCGGGTTTGTCGTTCCCGGCGAGGCGCGCGACATTCAGCGGCTCCGCACTCGGCGCGGCGACCTGTACATCGTCGCGCGCAACAACGACCGCCCGCTGTTCTTTCGGCCGCGCTAGTTTTCCTTGGTCCGGATGATGATCACGCCGTTGGCGCCGCGTACGCCGTATGCCGCCGTGGCGACGGCGTCACGCAGTACTTGCACCGTCTCGATATCATGGATGTCGACGGCCGCGAGATTGCCGCTCAGCGCGGGACCGAGCGGAACGCCGTTCACGACGAACAGGGCTTCGTCATCGCCGAGGATTGTGTTCTTTCCGCGAAGGACGAGTTTGGAATGACCGTCCGCGGCTCGCTCAATCGTGAGACCCGGTACGCGCGCCAGCAGCAGCTGCTCGAGTGATTGCCCCGGCGAGCGTCGGATGTCGTCGGCCGTGAGCACCGTGTCTGGCGGTCTGGAATCGGCAGTTGGAGGCGCCGCCTTGCGGTGTGAACACGCGGTGAGGACGAGCAGAAGCGGCAGGAACGTGCGCGTCACCTTAATCATCGAACACCCCTTGAGGGAGCCTGCAACTCGGCAAATATATCCCCAGGCCACGGCACCCGCATCACACCATCCACGCGTGGAGCGCATTCATGAAGAGGTCCAGACTTACGCTGCTGGCATTCCTGATTCCGTGGTCGGTGGCAACCAGCCAGCTTCGCGTCGCGTCCCCCGACGGCCGCAACGTCGTGATGATCGACACGCACGAGGGCAAGCTGTACTACCTGGTGCAACGCGACGGCCGGCCGCTGCTGACCCCGTCGATGCTCGGTTTCGAGTTCCGCGGCGCGCCGCCGCTGCGCGACGGCCTGCGCATCGTGGACTCGAGCCGCAGCACGTTTGACACGACGTGGACCCAGCCGTGGGGCGAAGTGTCGCGCATCCGCGACCACCACAACGAGCTGAGAGTGTCGGTCACGGAGACCGGACCGCCGGATCGCAAATTCACCATGGCCTTCCGGGCCTTCAACGACGGCGTCGCCTTCCGCTACGAATTCCCGGCGCAAGCGAACCTCGGCGACTTCGAGATCACGGACGAGCTGACCGAATTCGCCATGGCCGACAACGCGCGCGCCTGGTGGATCGCGTCCAACCGGCCGCGGCTCGACCGATCCGAGCAGTTGTTTTCCGAGGGGCCCGTGAGCACGCTCGACAGCGTGCAGACGCCGCTCACGATGGAATTCAGAGGCGGCAAGACGTTCGTGGTGATTCACGAAGCGAATCTCGTAGACTACGCGAAGATGAACATCCGCGGGCCGCGCATGGATAACCGCACGCTGCATGCGGATCTCGCCCCAATGGCCGACGGCGTGAAGGTACGCGGCCACACGCCGTTCGTAACGCCGTGGCGCACCATTCAGGTCGCGGACAGAGTGAACGACCTGTCACCGTCGGTCATCGGCCTGAACCTCAATCCACCCAGCGTTATTCCGAACACCGACTGGATCAAGCCGATGAAGTACGTCGGCATCTGGTGGGGCATGCACATCGGCACGATGACGTGGAGCTCGGGGCCCAAGCACGGCGCGACGACTGCGAATACCAAGCGCTACATCGATTTTGCGGCGGCGAACGGCTTCGGCGGCGTGCTGGTGGAGGGATGGAACGTCGGCTGGGACGGCGACTGGATCCAGAACCGCAATGCATTCTCCTTCACGCAACCGTATCCCGACTACGACATCGCGGAGCTGGCACGCTACGCGCATTCGAAGGGTGTGCATCTCATCGTGCACAACGAGACCTCCGGCGGCATCCAGAACTACGAGCGCCAGATCGACAGCGCGTTCTCGATGTATGAGCGCCTGGGGCTCGACGCGATCAAATCCGGGTACGTCACCGACATGACCAGTGAAGGCCATTCGCATTGGAGCCAGTTCATGGTCAATCACTACCGGCACGTCATCCAGGAGGCCGCGAACCATCACATCATGCTGGACGTCCACGAGCCGATTCACGATACCGGCGAGCGCCGCACCTATCCGAACATGATGAGCCGCGAGGGCGCGCGCGGGCAGGAATACAACGCCTGGGGCGGCGAGGGCGGCAATCCGCCGGAGCATGAGACCATTCTCTTCTTTACGCGCCTGCTCGACGGGCCGATGGATTTCACGCCCGGCATTTTCGATATCCTCCGGACCAAAACCGGGCCCGCGCGGCGCAACGACGAGTCGCGGGTTCGAACGACGCTCGCGAAACAGCTCGCGCTGTACGTCGTGATCTACTCACCGCTGCAGATGGCGGCCGACCTGCCGGAAAACTACGTGAACCAGCCGGCATTTCAGTTCATCAAGGACGTCGCCCTCGACTGGGACACCTCGCGCGTGATCGACGGCAAGATCGGGGATTACGTGATCGTGGCGCGGCGGGAACGAAATAGCCCCCAGTGGTTCCTCGGCGCGATCACCGACGAAGAGGCGCGCACCTTCGACGTGGCGCTCACATTCCTCGATCCGGGCAAGAGCTATGTCGCCGACATCTATG
>DATGVC010000145.1:0-26989 GCA_035300745.1 Gemmatimonadales bacterium
CGAAAGACGGAAGCCTAAGCATGAACGCGCTCGACGGCTTTGCCGTCGCCTCCCTCCTCGGGAGTTGGAACGCGAGTGGGTTCAGGCCACGGAATGTCGGGGAAGCTTTTCGGCCCCACCCGTCCTTCTTCCCCCTTCCCCTTTCCCCGCAGAGCCTTGAGCACCTTCTCTGGTGTAATCGGCACTTCGTCAACGCGAACCCCGACGGCGTCGTAGACGGCATTCGCCACCGCCGGCATCACCGGTAACAGCGGTCCCTGGCCGACTTCCTTTGCTCCGAATGGACCATTCGGATCAGGATCCTCGACCAGATACGTGATGACGTCGCACATCTCCAGCGTCGTGGGGCTCTTGTACTCGAGCAGGGAAGGAATCTTGTGCACCACCTTGAGGTCGCCGCGGTACGCCATCTCCTCCATCAGCGCCTCGCCGAGGCCCATGTAGATCGAGCCTTCGACCTGTCCGATTACGGACGCGGAGTTGATCGACCGTCCCACGTCATGCGCGATCCAGATGGTGGGCACACGCACGATGCCCGTTTCCGGGTCTACCTCCACCTCCGCGACGCACGCGCTGTACGAATAAGCGGGCGACGGCCCGACACCGGCTCCCCGATACTTTCCCGGGCCCGGGGGCGGCGTATATGACCCCACCGTGCCGATCGTCCCCTCCGCCGCCTCCGCTAATTGCACCGCTTCGGCGAATGACAGGCCGCGCTTCCGATCCCTGGTGTCGAACACGCGCCCCGCGGCGAATGTCAGGTGCTCCACCGGAACCTGGAGCTTCTCGGCGGCATGGACAGCGAGGATTTGTCGCGCCCGCTCCGCCGCCTGCAACGCTGCGTTGCCACTCATCAGCGTGACACGGCTCGAATAGCTGCCTAGGTCGACCGGCGTGAGATCGGTGTCGGCGGTGACGACGGCGATGTCGAACGGATCGATGCCGAGCACTTCGGCGACGATATAGGCGAGGATCGAATCCGATCCCTGCCCGATCTCCGTCGAGCCGCAGAACACCGTGACGCCGCCGCCACGGTCGCATTTCAGCTGCACGCCCGAATGCGGCATGTTGTTCCAGTAGATCGGGAGACCCGCGCCCGAGATGTAGCTTGAGCAGGCGAGTCCGACACCGCGCCCCAGGGGCAGCTTGCGGAATTTCCGCTTCCATGCCGATCCGTCGACGACTTTCGCGATGCATGTGCCGAGCCCCATCGAGCCCACGCGCAGATAGTTCGCGGTGAGTGAGTTGGGCGGCACGAGCGTCTTAAGACGCAGCTCTGCGGGATCGATGCCTAACTGCTCGGCGATCTTGTCGAGGTGCACTTCGAGCGCGAAGCGGGGCTGTGGCGTACCGTGCCCGCGCTTCGGGCCGCAGGGCGCTTTGTTGGTGAATGCGCGCGCGCCCTGGAAGTGGTAGCTCGGGACGTTGTAGGTGACCGTCTGGAGCGCCCCCGTGTAGTACGTGCTCGCGACGCCGTACGAGCCGTAGGCGCCGCCGTCGAGCAGCGAGCGGAAGTGCATTCCTGTGATCGCACCGTCACGCTTCACGCCGGTCCGCACCCACATCAGCGTTGGATGACGTCCGCGATGACAGTAGAAGACCTCTTCGCGTGTCAGTGTGATCTTCACGGGACGGCCCGTGATCATCGCGAGCCTGGCGACCGCAATCTCGTGATTGAACGGATCGCTCTTGCCGCCGAAGCCTCCACCGTTCGGCGTCGCGATCACGCGCACTCGCGCGGCCGGCAACTCCAGCACCTTGGCGAGCGCACGATGGACGTAGTGCGGCGTCTGGGTGGAGGTCCACAGTGTCAGCTTGCCATCCGGGGGGGGAGACCACATCGCCACGGCGGCGTGCTGCTCCATCGGCAGGTGGGTGTTCCCCTCGAAGAAGAACAAGTCCTCCCGTACCAGATCAGCCTCGCCAATGCGGGCCTCGACGTCGCCGAACTCGAGATTGATCAGCTTGTGCAGATTCCCGCCGTCGCCGTAGTCGTGAATCCGGGGCTCGGGATGCGCGATGGCCTCTTCGGGCGAGTCGAAGGACTTGAGTGGCTCGTAGACAACCTTGATGAGATCGAGCGCGGCCGTCGCCGTCTCTTCGCTCGTCGCGGCCACCGCCGCGACTGGATCGCCGATAAAGCGGACCTTGTCGAGGCACAGGGCATGCTCGTCCTGGGAGACGGGCAGAATCCCGAACGGAATCGGCAGATCCCGACCCGTGAGAACAGCCTGCACGCCGTCCAGTCGTTGCGCCGCCGCTGTGTCGATCGAGGTGATGCGTGCGTGCGGCTCGGTGCTGCGCAGCAGCTTGCAGTACAGCATACGAGGAAAGGCGAGATCGTCGGCGAACCGCGTTGCTCCCGTCACTTTCGCAACGGCGTCGACTTTCCGCAGCGCCTTACCGATGACGCGAGACGGTTTACGTGTGCCCATACAACGACTCTCGCGCGGGCTCCGCGATTTCCCCCCGCATCCGCGCCGCGGCGAGCTCGACCGCCTCATAGATCTTGATGTAGCCGGTGCAGCGGCAGAGGTTGCCGGCGAGCGCGTCCTTGATCTCGTCCCGCGTCGGCTGCGGATTGTCGCGCAGCAGCGCCTCGGCAGCGAGGAGGAACGCGGGCGTGCAGTAGCCGCACTGCGCGGCGCCCAGGTCGGCGAACGTCTCTTGCAGCGGGTGGAGCTTTCCACCCTGCGCCATTCCCTCGACTGTGCGTACGGCGTGACCGGCGCACGCGAGGCCCAGCACCAGGCACGACAGCACCGGCGTTCCATCCAGCAGCACCGTGCAGGTGCCGCACTCGCCCAGCTCGCAGCCGTGCTTTGTTCCGGTGAGTCCCAGGTCCTCGCGCAGGACTTCGAGCAGCGTCTTGTGCGGCATGAACGCCACTTCCGCCGGCTCGCCATTCACCGACAACGAGATCGTGACCTTCGATTCGTTGCTCATGGGCACGAGGTAATCTAGCTTTTGGGCCGGAAAGAGAGGGAACGATGGAAGGTTGGAAGGTGGGAAGGTGGGTCGGACGGGGAACGTCCGCGATGATGGTGATCCTTGCCATCATTCCAACAGTCCAACTATCCGCCCAGGATTATAGAGCTCAAGCCATTCGCATTCTCAAGACGGTTCCCCTCATCGACGGCCACAACGACATCCCCGACGCGATCCGAGAACGGGGCGGTCTCGACTCCGTCGATCTGGGGGTCAGCCAACCAAAGCTGATGACCGATGTTCCGCGCCTTCAGGCCGGCCACGTGGGCGCGCAGTTCTGGGCCGCGTACGTCCCAGTGACAACGATGGATTCGGGACCGCACCCGGCGGTTTACGCGCTCGAGCAGATCGATCTGGTCTACCGCCTCTGCTCGCGGTACCCGACTGCCATGGCGATGGCCACAACGGCCGCCCAAGTCGAGCGCAACTTCGCGGCGGGAAAGATCTCGTGTTTGATCGGGATCGAAGGCGGCCACGCGATCGAGAACTCGCTCGGCGCGTTGCGGATGTTCTCTCGCCTCGGCACGCGCTATATGACGCTGACGCACTGGCGCAGCCTCGATTGGGCGACCGCGTCCACCGACACCGCCCGGCGCGGCCTGTCGCCCTTCGGCAAGCAGGTCGTGCTCGAGATGAATCGTCTCGGCATGCTGGTGGATTTGTCGCACGTGAACGACCAGACGATGTCTGACGCGCTGCATACCTCGCGTGCGCCGGTCATCTTCTCGCACTCTTCGGCACGCGCGCTCGCGAATCACGCGCGCAACGTTCCCGACTCGATTCTCAAGCTGGTGGCGGCAAACCGGGGCGTGGTGATGGTCAACTTCAATCCGGGCTTCGTGTCGGAGGCGGTGCGCGCCTGGGACGACAGCGTCACTGCGCGCATGGCAAGACTGCGGGCGGCCGGCGCCGATTCGGCGACGCGCGCCGACTCGCTCAAAGCGTGGAAAGCCGCGGCGCCACATGCGACGCTGGCGCAAGTTGCCGATCACATCGAGCACATCCGCCAGGTCGCAGGGATCGATTGTTTAGGACTGGGCTCCGACTTCGACGGCATCACGGAAGTGCCGGTCGGTCTGGAGGATGTGTCGAAGTTCCCCGACTTGATCGCCGAGCTACTGAGGCGTGGCTGGACCGAAGCCGATGTGAAGAAGGTCGCCGGGGTGAATACGCTTCGAGTGCTGCGGGAGGCAGAGCGAGTCGCGGTCGAGATGCGGCGGACGCACCGGTAGACACGCGCGGCCCTGGTCGCCATGTTGTGAGAAGCCTTCTTCGCGAGGTCGGGACGATGAGGCGACCCGCACAAGCAGTGATCGTCAACGGCGTGACGGGTGGACTCCTCGCTGGACTCGTAGTCGCGCTCTGGTTCCTCGTTGCGGATACGGTGGCAGGACATCCCTTCCGTACGCCCACACTGCTGGCCGGCATTCTGCTGAACCGCGAGTTCTCGGCAGTCACCTTCCGACTTGTTGCCGTGTACACGGTGCTGCACTTCGCGGTCTTCGCGATCCTGGGAGTGGGGATGGCGTGGGTCAGCGCGGCGTTCACCGCGCCTCCTCGATTACTCCTCAGCTTAGGGTTCGGAGTGCTGCTTCAGGAAGTGACGTTCTACGTCGGGTTGCTCCTCCTGCATGCGCCGCACCTCGGCATTGTCCCGTGGCCGCACATCGTCGGCGCCAACATCGCCGCCGGCCTGGTGCTCATGGGCTACTTGCACTACGCCGAGCGCGATCCCCGCCCGTTGAGGCTTACTACGCTCCGAGATCATCCCGTGCTGGCTCGGGGCGCGGTTAACGGGCTCATCGGAGCGGGCGTGGTGGCGGTCTGGTTCTTCGTCCTGGATCTCGCGAGTGGCAATCCATTCCGGACGCCCGCGGCGCTCGGCTCAGGCCTGTTACTTGGCGCCTCGGGCCCGGGCGAGATTGTCGTGACCTTCGGCTTGGTCGCGGTCTACACCGTCGTCCACGTCGCCGGATTTGTCGTCGCCGGGATCGTGTTCGTTGCGCTGGCGGAGCAAGTGGAGCGCGTCCCCGCGATGGCGCTGCTAGTGCTACTTGCCGCGATCCTGCTCGAGGGACTCGTCTTGGCGACGATTGGCGTCGGAGCCCAATGGGTCTTGGGAACGGTCGGTTGGTGGTCGGTGGCCGTTGCGAATGTCCTCGCCGTGCTGGCGATGGGGTGGCAGGTGTGGCGGACGCATCCGATGCTGCAGCGTCGGTTGCTGGAGCATCCACAGCTTCGCGTTTAAAAAAGTAGGGGCGCAGCATGCTGCGCCCCTACTCCTATGTCATCTACTCAGCTACGGCTGTTTGGTTGTCGAACTGGTGCTGTCGTGACGGTCGCGGCGCAGGTCGCGGCGATCGTGACGTACGTCCCGCCGATCCCCACGGCGATCGCGACGGTCCCTGCGTATATCCCGGCGATCCTGACGGATGTCCCGCGTTTCCTGGCGCGCGGCGGTCGTATCACCCTCCCGTAAGTCCTGACGCCGCTCGCGGACGTCCTGACGAACATCACGGCGGTCGCTGCGTGCGTCGCGGCGGTCGTGGCGCAGCTCGCGCCGATCCCGGCGCACTTCATGACGATCTCTGTTGGTGTCGCTGGGTTGCTGCGCAGTCGCGACGGCGGGCATGCCGAGCGCCAGCGTGAGCAACGCCGCGATGATGGTCCGGTTTCTCATGGCCTGTTCCTGGAAAAGGGTTGTGGGTCCTGGTTGAGACGCCCGCTGCACCAAGGTGTTAAGACACCTGACGCTGGTGTGACGGTCGTCACTGGGGGAGCGTCACAGTCCCTGCTGGATCCTCAGGCTGATGGTCCCGTATCGGAAGCCAGTGGCCGTCGCCGTTCCGGACCGGCTCGCCGCGCTGTTCGTCAATGAGCCGGCGAGCGTGAGCTCATTGTTAGCGCTCCAACCACGCGTTACGCCGAGTCCCGCGTGCCATTCGACCTGCGCCGGGGTGCCCGTCCCTACGTGCTGGGTGCCAACGGCGGCGTCCGCCCGAATCCCCCAACGCTCGCGGCGCCAGGTACCGGTCCCTCGGACCTCGAGCACCCAGAAGCGATCGGGCGCAAAATAGCCCGCTCCGGGATTGGGGATTCGATATCCCATCATGCGGCCGAGTACTCCCATCTCGATGCCGCGCCATGGCGTCGCCATCACGGCAAGCACTCCCCCCGCGCGACGGTTCGACACCGCATCGGAGAGCCACGCGAGCCCTCCGCCTCCCGAGATCGAGAGTCCGGGTCGCGGCGTCGCATCGAAGCTCAGATCGACGCCGTCCATGACGTAACCGGAATCGATCAACAGGGCCGTCTCGTCGAACGGAGTACGGCTATATGCGAGGCTCAGCGCCGCGAATCGGGCCGGGCGAAGCCCGATGCCCAGCTGGGCGGTAAGCGGGCTGCGTGCGGTGCCTCCGTCAGGCGCGAGCCGGCGGATGCCCAGCCCCGCGCGCAGGACCGCGCCCCGGCCGAGCGGCGCGATGACGTAGCCGCCCGCGCCGTAACTGAGACCGGTGCGAGCGGGATCGGTCGCGCGTCGCCACCCAGCCTGAAGCGTGCCGCGCAGGTCACGGCCCAGCGCCCCCGTGATCGATCCATCCTGAGCGAAGAACGCGTTGTGGTCCGAATCGTGCGCGTAGCTGCCTGCGGTCGCGATCGCGGGCCGGCGCGCCGCGCGCACCAGGCTCAACAGATCGCGTGCCTCGCGCTCGTCAGGGGCGAGCTGACGCGCGCGGCTGACGTAACTCTCCGCAAGCTCAGGCTTGCCGCGCCAGAACAGCGTCTGCGCCAGTCCGACGAGGATTTCCGCGTCGTCCGGATGCAGCTCGAGTGCGCTGCGCCACAAGCGCTCCGCCCGGTCCAAGTCGCCCGCCCAGGCAACAGCGCGCGCGCGCCCGGCGAGGGCGTCGCTCCGATCCGGACGCGTCGCGAGAACGGAATCGTACAGCCGCTCGGCGGCGCCGGTATTCCCGGCCCACGCGAGCACACGAGCATGCGCCACCATGAAGTCGGGATCGGCCGGCTCGAGCTGGCGCAGGCGACCAAACCGTTCGAGCGAGCGTTGCAGCTTGCCGTCCCAGCTGTCGAGCACCGCGAGCCTGTAGAGAGCCCGGACGTTCGCGGCGTCCCGACGGAGCACGGCCTCGTAGGCGGCCCGGGCGGCGCGCTGGTCACCGCGCCGGAACGCTTCTTCTGCCTCGGGGAGCTGGGCCGCGAGGCCGCGGCCCACCAACGTCACCGCCACGAGTGACCAGATACGCGCCGTCACCACGCTCCCCAGAGCGCTTGCATGGCATAGTATGCGGGTTTGAGCCGCTCGTGCCAAACCGGCGTGCTCCATGTGGGCCAGGCGTACGGGCGAACGGAAGTTGCGCGGCCACGGACGGTCCGATCCCGAGCTACCGCGTTCACGATGAATCGCAGTCCCTCGGTCACCTCCGTGCGGAATGGGCCGGGGTCGCGCACGCGCGCGAGCACGGTTCGGGATGACGGGTCCGTCACGTTCAATAGGGCCCACGGCAGGCGTACTTCTACGAGTCCACTCCCCCGGTCGATGAACCAGTCCGCGAGCGTCGACTCGGCGGCGCGGCCGTAACGCAGGCGACCGCGGTTCACACCGCGCGCGGCGTATGTCTTACCCGTGCGTGACACGCGGAAGCGGTTCGTCGCCACGAACAGCGAATCGAAGCGGCCATCCGAGAGCCGCGCGTCTATGGTCGCGCGGGTATTGTAGAAGGCATCGAGATCGGTGGATCGCATTCCCGACCGCGGGCCGAGATACGGATTGTAGGTCGGCGTGACGAGGAGCTGCGCGTCCGCCGTGTCGCTCAGCACCAGGGCGAATTCGACGCCTGTCGGGGTGAGACCGTTCACGCCAGGGAGCGCGAACTGACCGCGGTCCGGGCGATCGGTATCGATGCCGACGACCCAGCGTACTGAATCGATCCCGGCCGAGCTCTCAAGCGTCAGATAGAGGAACGCGGCGTCGGACCCGGCGCGCAGCCGGGTTCCTGCACTCTCGGCCACGACGGTGAGCGCACGCCATGGGGTCAGGTTGCCACCAGGCTCGGGCCGCGCCGCGTCGCCGGCACACAGGCCAAGCAGCCCGTAGTGTTGCTCCGCGTCCATGAGGTTGTGCCACAGCGGGGTGCGCTCGGCGGGCGCTTCGAGATCGATCACGACCCAATTGTGCTTGAACCACTCGTCGAGCCAGGCGAACAGGATGCCGCCGGCGAGTCCCGCCTCGTGGATTTCCCGCGTTAGCTTCACATCCCACTCCGCCATAGCGCGCTCGTCATGCCCTCCGTGATGCGTCCCCTCCGGGTCGAGGTGAGCGAGGCCACGCGATGAGGGCACGCCGTATTCCGCGATGAGCAGCGCTCTGCCCGCGTGATGCCGTTTGAGATCGAGCAGATAGCCGAAGTAGTGGGACGGGCCGACGGACGATCGGACAGTCCCGTACGCGGAGTCGAGCCCGATGAAATCGGGGTAGTAGGGATACGCGTGGTAAGAAGCGAAGTATCCGGCGACATTGGCGGCCGTTGGCCGGACGAGCATCGCGTCGAGGCTTTCGCTGTCGTTGTCGTACTCCTTGAGCCGGACATTGTGCGGCAGCCCGAGGCGGCGGCGGAGCGCTTGCTCCTCAGCCGCTGTCGCCTCCGTGGGATGATGCAGGGGATCGAGCGTGGGCCAGTTGGTATAGGCAATCGGCCGCGCGGCGTACCAGACGTCCCACTCGTATCCCAGCATATAGTCGCACTGCTCCGCCATCCACACGTCGGCGGGCGTGCCGCTGTCCACTGCGAGGAAACGCCCGGCATATACCGTGGCCTGCGCGCCGGAGCGCCGTGCGTTGTACGCGCGGATCGAAAACGGCTCCCACTCCCGCCCGGTGATGTATGCAAGCACGTGGTCGGAGACGTCGGCGGCGTAACGACCCCACGCGTGTCCCGCGCGCCGGCCGATCGCGGCGTCCCCGTGCACAACGTCTACCACCGCCCGCATCTCCGCTCGGAACTGGTTCTTCCACCGCGGAGCATCATAATCGCCGCGTGGCGGGAGCTCCGCCCAGACGCCGTGCACCAGCCAAAGGGGACGCTCGGGGTGCGTGTCGTTCCACGCTTTGAAGCTGCGGTAGAATGCGGGCGGCAGAATGGTGTAGAGGCGAACGACATTCGCATTCACGTCCGCGATGAGGCGCAGCCAGCGGGTGTAGGTGGAATCATCCTCCGGGAACTGCGACGGGAAGCGCCCGGGCAGCGCAGCCCCAAGGTTGATGCCCTTCACGTAGAGCGGCTGCCAGCCACCGGCCTTGCGGATCTCGAATTGCTCGCCGACGGCCCGAGCCGGGACGCGGGACTCCACCGGTCTCCGAGGCGGGCGTAGCGGCAGACCGCTATCCACGCCCGCGGCGAGCAAGGCGTCGAGCGCGTCGTCGTAGCCCGGCGCAACGGCCAGGGCCTTCCGCCACGCAGCGATCGCTTGCGAGTGGCGTCCCAGCCGCTCACGCGCGAGGCCCAACCCGTACCAGGCGTCACCATGGGCAGAGTCGCCGCGCAGCGCCGCGGTGAAGTGCCGCTCTGCAGCGGCGTTTTCCCCCGCGCGTAATTGGACGAACCCGAGGCCAATTTGGGCATCGGGGAAGGCCCGGCACAGCGAATCGGCGGCAGCGAAACGGGCGGCCGCTTCCGGCAGCGCTCCGCGGCGGTAGGCCTCCCAGCCGGCCTCCGCGGCGGCCGCCGCAGCCGTCCGCTCGCATGCGACCGCCTGCAGCAGGAGGCTCGCGAGCAGAGGGATCACGACGGCGTGGCGAAGCCTTTGCGCACCATCTCACCCCACACCTGCCGCCGCTTCCAGACGGTGGCGAAGGCTTTGAGCCGCCACCACACGGTGCGCTGGCGATACCCGAACGTCTCGAGCATCGCGTAGAGCAACAGACGCACGATGTCGCCGAGCCGCCCGTAGCGCCGGAAACTCACCTCGTCGAGCACCACCGCCCAGATCGAGAGCAGCATCCCGTACCCCCACGCCACCAGCAGAAACAGCAGCGCGAACGAAGTGTCGATCGCCCCGTACGCGAGGCCCAGGACTGTAATCCCATAGCCGAGGACTTCCACGAGGGGGGCGAGCATCTCGCCGAACGTAAAGAACGGCATCGCGATCAATCCCACCCGCCCGTAGCGGGGGTTGCCGAGCATTCCTTTGTACTGCCACATCGCGGCGATGAGACCGCGATGCCAGCGCTCGCGCTGGCGGGACAGGATCCGCCCCGACTCGGGCACCTCCGTCCACGCCACAGGGTCAGGGATGAAGGGGATCTCGTAACGGATCTTGTTGAGCTGCAGGTAGCGGTGGAGCCGGACGACGAGGTCCAGATCTTCCACGACACTCGAAACGCGGTAGCCCCCGATCGCGTGGAGGTAGTCCTTGCGGAACAACCCGAAGGCGCCGGAGATCACGAGACTGCCGCCCAGACGATTCCATCCCAGGCGGCCGAACAGGAAGGCGCGCAGGTACTCCACCACTTGGATCCCCGGTAGGAAACGGCGGGGGACCCTAGCGTCAGTGACGCGGCCGTCCTTCACCACGCAGCCGTTCGCGACGCGGATCGTCCCGCCCACCGCGGCGATCCGCGCCCCTAGGAGAAACGGGCGGGTGAGCCGCAGCAGCGCGTCGGGCTCGATCAAGGTGTCCGCGTCCACCGCGATGACGAGGGGAAAGCGGCTCGCATTGATCGCGGCGTTGAGCGAGTCCGCTTTGCCCCCGTTCTCTTTGTCGATGACAAGCAGACGTGTTCGCGTGCGGGAGCGGTACACCGCGCGCAGCGGCTGCGTTGGGATCGCTTCGGCATAAGTACGCGGCACCTCGTACAGCTCGAACGCTTGCCGCACCCGCTCCATCGTGTCGTCCTTCGAGCCGTCGTTCACGACGACGACCTCGAAATTGCGGTATTCGAGAGTCAAGATCGCGGTCACGCTCGTCTCGATCGTGGCGCTCTCGTTGTAGGCCGGGACGAGGATCGTGATCGGCGGCAGCGCGTCACTCTGCATCAGGCGCTGGAAGTCCTCGTCTTCGGCCAGGCGGGTTTGCTCCCAGATCTCCGGGATCGCCAGCACGAGGAGGAACGCGTAGAACGTGTTGAGGGCCAGGAAGTAGGTCAGGATGACGACGTCGGTGGTGTGAATGAGCGCGTTCACGCGGCGTACTCCGCGAGGGCCTGCGACGACAGGCCGAGGATCAGCGCCGCCATGTCCCGCGCGGCAGGGTCGGCCCCGACCTCGGCTGCGAGCAGTACGGTGCGGCCCGGGGGGCCGAAGCGCGTGAGTGCGAGGCCGGCGCGAAGTCGCACCCACCACTCCGCGTCGCGCAATGCGTCGCGGACGGCGTGTAGCGTGGTCGAGTCGGCGATCATGCCGAGCGAACGAACCGCCTGCGCGCGCACCGGCCACGCCTCGTCCTGCACAAGGTAGCTGAGCGCGGCGACGGACTCACGATGCGGGAACTTGCCCAGCGCCCGGGCCACCTGGGTCCGCACCTCAGGATCGAGGTGTGTGGCTAAGGTGGTGAATGGCTCGCGCAGCACCGGCTCCTCCAGACGGCCGGCAAACTCGACGATGCGAGGCAACCGGGGATCGTCGAGCCGCCGGAACAGCTGCATGAGGTGCCGCAGGACGGCCGGGCGGGACCGCTTGAGGACGCTCGCGTAATACGCCTGCACGGTCGGGCCGAGTTGGGGGAGCTGGTCCAGCGCCGCGGCCACGAGGAGGGGGCTGTCGAGGCGTTCGAGCGTGGTGGCCGCGGCGAGCTGCACCGCGGGGTGCGCATCCCGAAGCAACCGGAGTAGTCGCCCGGTATCGTGCGATGTCGCAGCGACCGCGAGAAAGCGCGCGCAATCCAGCCGCTTCCACCAGCGGGCGGAGCGGCTGTTCCCGCGCAGCACCCGCGCCCACCAGCGGTGCTCCAGCTGGCTGGACAGTTCCCGCCAGCGCTCACCCGGGACGCGCGCGGACCAGGTCACGAGCGCGTCGATGAGGAACGGAATTGGAAGCCAGCCGAGCGCGTGTGCCACCGCCCCCGCGTCGGCCTCGCCCAACACCCAGCGCTGCATCACCGTATCGAGCTCGATCCGCCTCGGGTCGACCTTGGCGCTGCGGCGGAGCCGTACCCAGCGGTTGAGGGCGATGAGGGTGATCAACGCAAGCAGCAGCACCCCCTGTGCGATGGCGACGATGACGAGGATGTGACGGCTCGTCACCTCCCCACCCAGCGTTTGATCTTCTCTAGGGCCACGCGCAGGCTGATCGGCTTCACCATGTAATCGAGCGCGCCTGCTTCCAGCCCGCGCAATTGTTCCTCCTCGGTTCCATGCACCGTTGTAAACACGACGCGATAGGTCCCCGGGCGCTCCCGTTGCAAAGCGTCGAAGATGGAGTAGCCATCGAGCCCGGGGAGATCCACGTCCAGCAGCAGCAAGGGACGCGTTCCCTTCATGTCCAGCGCCAACAACTCGCGCAACGCCTCGCGACCATTGCGATATGACAGGAACCGATAGCCCCGCGACTGCAATCCATATTCGAGCAGCTCGGCGAGCGCCGCATCGTCTTCGACGAAGATCACCTCCGCAACCGTTGCAGCGACTTCTGTATCCGGCGCGGCACTCGGCGCCGCATCGATCGGCTGCGGCGGGGCCTCGGGCGCAGGCGGCTCGACGGGTGGCGCGGCTAGGATGGACTGCGGCTCCGGCATCGGCGGCACTGCTGGTGGCGGGGGCTCGCGTGCGGGCGGCTCGACGGGCGTCACTGCTAGGATACGCTGGGGCTCTGGAGTCGGCGGCGCTGCTGCGGGTGGGGCCTCGGGCGCGGGCGGCTCGACGGGCGGCGCTGCTAGGACGGGCTGCGGCTCCGGAGTCGGCGGCGGAGCGCTGAGTGACTCCGCTGCGGCCGCCGATCCCGCAGCCTCTTCTGGCGGGATAGGCCAAATCAGCTCCTGCGTCTTGTCGATCCGCGGTGGCGCTGGGGACGGGGGTCCCGGGGGCGGGTGAGCTGAGCGCGCCTGGGCCCTGGTCGGCGGGGCAGCGGCTGGTGGTGCGGGGGGGGGAGTGGCGATCGGTGCCGGTGGCTCGGGCGATGGACGCGCCGCGCTCGGTCGGCGAATGATCAGGCGCCGTGTAGGAGCGGGAGTGGGCGCGGGCACTTTGGGCGGACTGGGCGCAACAGGCGCGGAGGGTGGCGTTGGGATCCCGGCGGTCCGACGCGGCGCAAGGGCGCCGGCAGGCTTGGCCCGAGGTGCTGCGGCGCGACGCGGCATCTCGAGCTTGAGCATTGTGGCGAGGCGTGTGACGAACCAGAGGGTGAGCGAGCCATGGTCCACGTCCTGGTCATCGGGGCGGGAGGCCCAGTCCCTGACGGTCGCCTCCATCCCGGCGGCCAGTCGGGACGCGTCGAGGAACCCAAAGGACTCGGCGGTTCCCTGGATCCTCCGGGTTTCGCGCATCAGCTCGGCAAGTGCCGCCCGATCGTTGCCCCTCGCGGCCAAGCGCTCGGCGATGCCGAGGAGGAGCGCAAGATTTGCGCGCATCTCGGCCAAATACTGCTCCACCGGTCCGGGTTGCGGCGCGGGAGACGCTGGGTCCCGACTCATGGGTACCAAGATGGGGAAGTCGAGAGTAAGAGCGCCATGGTCGCGCCTCACCGCCCCACCCAGCGGCGGATGTCCTCGAGCGCGGTCCACAGGCTGGTCCCCGTGACGAGGTAGTCCAGAGCACCCGCTTCGCGGCCGCGCCGCTGCTTTCGCGTGTCACCGTGCTCGGTCATGAGCACGATGCGGAACTTCCCGGGACACTCCTGCTGGAGTGCTTCGAGGATCGAGTAGCCGTCGAGATCCGGTCGATCCACATCGACGAGCACCAGCGGTACCGTTCCGCCCGTGTTCAGCCTACGCAGGTAGTCCAGCGCGGCGGGCCCGGTGCGCTGGACTACGAAGCGATAGCCCCGGACCTCTATCCCGAAGGCAAGGCGCTCAGCAACGGCGGGGTCGTCCTCGATGAGGATCAGCTCGGGGACCTGCGTAGGGTCGCGAGCGGCTGCCGGCGGCGCGTCCGTGCGTAAAGCCTGCGTTGGGGGGGGCGGGGGTACGGGCGGGGGCACGGGCGGGGGGGAAGGGGATGCTGCTGCTGAGCGCTGTTTCGTAAAGAGGGCAGCAGCGAGTCGGCGCACAAAGGCGCGAGCCATGGCGCCCCGCGTGTTGGCGCCCTGCTCGGGCTGCGCGAGCCATTGCTTGGCGGCCTCCTCGAGTTCCGCGGCGACCGCCGTCGCTTGAGCGAATCCGAATGAGCCGGCCGAACCGCGGATCTTGTGGGCCTCGCGCCGGAGCTGGTCGACGGCGTCGATGTCGCCACCCGCTGCCACGAGGCGCTCCGCCAACTCAGCGATTCCACCCAGCTGGTCGCGCACTCCCTGCAGGTAGACCTCGCGCATGCCGGGGGGAAGCCCGAGATCATCCGCTTTATTCACGGGGTCCAAGATATAACTAGCTTCTTCGTTGGACCTAATGACCGATCCTGCCACAGGGCTTTGTGCCACCTGCAGATGGGTGCGGATGGTCACGAACCGACGGGGATCCGTCTTCTATCGGTGCTTGCGCGCCGATGCTGACCCCCCCGACCCCCGATTCGTCCGCTACCCGCCGTTACCGGTGCTCGAGTGCCCCGGCTACGAGCGGCGCGGCCCCGGCCCCGACTCGCTTGCTGGGACCGAGCGTGATCGTGACGAGGGCTAGGGCGTCGCAGACCTCGGCGACGATGTGCGTAAACAGAAAATGCGTCAGGCCGGCGTGGTAGGTGATACGGGAAAGCTCGGCGCGCCCTCGAGTACGAGGACGCTGTCGATAATGATGAAGGCCCGTCCGCCGGGGGCGGCCTCTAGGACGCGCAGGCCGTCCCCCCGCGCCCTCATCAAGCGAATTCCATGCCGAACGCCGATTCATGCTCGTTTGTGCTCACGTGTGACCCGTCTCACTTGCAGATTGCCCACCCGTCGCTCACTTTGGTCCCGCGCTTTCTATCACTTCGGAAGAAAGGGTTTTGTGATTCAGCGCTTCGTTTTGAAGCACTTCGAGCGGGTCCTCGTGCTCCTGCTCGTCGCGTCGATGTTCGTGATCAATTTCCTCATCGAGCAGAAGTTCGCATTTCTCAGCTTCTACTATCTGCCCATCATCCTCGCGGGCTTCAACGGCGGCCGGCGCTTTGCCGTCGTTTCCGGGCTGTTCATCGTGTCGCTCGTTTTCTATTTCCAGGCCACGCAGGGTGTGGGAATGGAGGCAGGCCTGACGGAAGAAGCGATGCTCACCCTGGTCCCGTGGGGTGGCTTCCTCATCCTGACCGGCTACGTAGTCGGTGGGCTCGCCGAGCAGCGCGCCGCGCGCTTGGCGGACCTGAAGAACGCATATCTGGCGACGCTAGAAGTTCTCACATACCACATTGAATCCGCCGAAAGCAATCAGGAGGGCCATTCGACACGCGTTGCCGAGCTCGCGGCGGCGATGGGCGCGGAATTGGAGCTGTCCGAGGGTGAGCTGGAGAACCTGCGTATCGCGTCACTGCTCCACGAAGTGGGAACGGCCGATCAGCGGCTGCTCAAGCTGTTGTCGCGCTCCGTCACCGACACGTCGGTGACGGTCGCCCGCGCGCTGCGCGGGGCCGCCGAGATCATCGCCGAGTACTCGCATTACTACGAGATCGTGGGCGACGATTGGGATATCGAGGCGCTGCCGATGGCGATCACCGTGAAAGTGTTGGCGGTCGCCGACGCGTTTGAGACGCTGCAGATGGCAACGCCGGTACGGCCGGCGTTTACGCGCTGGAGTGCGTTGGAAGAAGTCGAGAAGAGCGCGGGGAAGACCTTTGCGCGTGAAGCGGTGCGGGCTCTACGGGTCGTGGCGGGCCGCCCTGAAATGGCGCCGCCCGCCAAAGCGTTGCGCGTCAGCTAGCTCCCCGGAGGGAGGGCCGGAGGGCCGGCGCGACCGCTCGCGACTCCTCCCGCGACGCCGATTCCGAAGGCAACGGCCGTGCCAATCGTTACGATCGGGAGCAGTGTGATCGGCAGTGCGACGACCGCGGCCGCTGCCCCGGCGATCAACGGCGCCGCCGGCTTCTGAACCGCATCGACGAAGCGCAGCCGGCGTCGCACGAAACCACGACTCATCACGAACCCGCCGATCAACGCGGCGGCACTCACAGCTAGCCCGAGCAGCATCGTGTTCTCCTGTAGGTACCGCGTTCTACGCAACTTGCGTGAGTGGCGTTTCAGGCGCAATTGTGGGCACGATGGCTAAAGGCCCCGAGTACTCCGATGCGAGTGATGCCATTCGCCTGTTGCGAGTGGCGACGTGGTTCGGGCCGGCGTGCTTCGCGATGCTGTCGTCGTTCTGGTATTTCATGCTCAACAAGGGCTGGATTTCCTACGTCGGCTTCGTGTTCCTCCTCATCCTCAACATCCCGCTCACGATCGCCGGCATTCTCGCGATCCACCGCACCGTGGGTGCTACCGCTGTGTTGATGGTCAAGACGATGTTCGCCGATGGAGACATTCCGCCGCCGCCGACGTACCCGCGCCAGGACGTCCTGATCGCCCAGGGGAAATATGCGGAGGCGGCAGACTGGTTTCGCGATCATCTGCGGATCGAGCCCGGCGATCACGAAGCCCGGCTCCGGCTGGCGCACCTGCTGGAGATGCGGCTCAACGGGCATGACGAGGCGGAACGCCTGTACCTGGAAATCCGCAATGCGGAACCGGCCGCGAGCCAATACGAGCAGATGCGTGCGACCAACGGGTTGATCGACGTGTATCGCAAACTGGGGCGGACCGCCCGGCTGAAAGTCGAGTTGGCGCGCTTCGTGGAACGCTACCGCGGGTCTGCGTTGGCTGCGGGTGCGGCGCGAGAGCTCCAGGAGTTGAAAGAGATCGATCCTACCAGCGGATCGCGGCACTTCCCCACGTAAAGCCCGAACCGAACGCCGTCAGCACGAGCAGATCGCCCCGTTGCAGTCGTCGTTCGGCAAGGGCTTCATCGAGGGCGATCGGGATCGAGGCCGCCGTGGTGTTGCCGTATTTCTGAATGTTGCTGTAAACCTGATCGTCGCGCAGCCCGGCGGCTCTTTGCACCATCTCGATGATGCGTTGGTTGGCTTGATGGGGGACGAGCAGCTTGATGTCGGCGGGAGTGAGACGGTTGGTCTTGAGCGCAATGGCGATGGACTCCGGCATCTTCAGTGACGCGAACTTGAAGACGTCGCGCCCCTCCATCACGGCGCGATGCAGCCCCTGCTCCAGCATCTCGACGCTCACGTAGGGATCGTGCGCCAGGCCGGGCCCGTCCACCCACAGCTTCTCGGCGTACCGGCCGTCGGCAAAGATGTGCGTGGACAGGACGCCGCGGCCGTTTTCGGACACGGGACCGAGGACTGCCGCGCCGGCGCCGTCACCGAACAGCACGGCAGTGTCGCGGCCGCGTGTCGTCTTATCGAGCCCGCGCGAGTGCACCTCGGCGCCGACCAGCAGGATGTGCTTGTACTGGCCCGTCCGGATCCACGCATCGGCGATGGACAGTCCATAGATGAAACCACTGCACTGATTGCGCACGTCGACGGCGGGAATGTCGGTGAGGCCGAGCTCACGCTGCAGGAAGACGCCGTTGCCGGGCTCGAAGTGATCGGGGGTGCAGGTGCAGTAGATGATGCAATCGATATCGCTTGGCGCGAGCCTCGCTTTGTCGAGCGCTTTCTTTGACGCTTCGCGAGCGAGCGCGACGCCGGTGTCGCCCTTGTCCACCCAGTAGCGTGTCTTGATGCCGCTGCGCTGCATGATCCACTCGTCGGACGTGTCCATGATCTTCGCGAGATCGTCGTTGGTGACGAGGCGCGCGGGAACGTGAAAACCGGTGGACAGGAATGCGGTGCGGGGCATCGGTGCTCTGGGTTGCGAGTGACAACGAAGCTACCAAGATTAGCGCATGGACCTTACGGTGACTAGACAACAGTACGACGCGGTCCGGAATGCCAAGCATCTGCCCGATGTGCTCCAGCAGGTGCTGGACAAAGCGAGCAAGCACGCGAATGGGCGCGTACTGCATCTCACCTACGAAGAGGCGACCGCGCTCAACGAGCTCGCCGCATGGAATGTGCACACCGATGCGGAGGGCAACGTGACGCCGGAATCCCAACTCTTCGACGACCTGGTACGCGCCATCCTCACGCACCCGGAGTATTGATGCGATCGATAGTGTTGCTTGCGTGCCTTACGCTTCCCGCTTCCCTCGTCCCCCTTCCCCTGCTGGCCCAGAAACGCGCCATCACCTTCGAAGACTTCATCGCCCTCAAGGCCGTCAGCGATCCGCAGCTGTCGCCCGACGGCAAGTGGGTGGCGTACACGGTCTCGACGCCATCGCTGCAGGACAACCGCAACGTGTCGCGCGTCTGGGTCGCCGAGGTGGCGACGGGCAAGTCGCGGCAGCTCACGGGCGGGCCTGGCTCGGACCGCCAGCCGCGCTGGTCGCCTGACGGCAAGACGCTCGCCTTCATTTCGACACGGGAAGGCGGGGCGCAGGTGTGGCTCCTGCCGATCGCGGGTGGCGACGCGCGCAAGTTGTCGAGTCTGGAGGAGGGTGCATCCGATCCGGTGTGGTTACCCGACGGCTCCGGGCTCCTCATCGTGAGTGATATCAAGTGGCCAACATCGCAGGAGATCGACCAGCGAAACGGCGCTTACCCTACGCCCGCCCGCATCTGGACGAAACTCTTCTGGCGTCATTGGGACGATTGGCGCGCTGGGAAGCGGCAGCATCTGTTCCGCGTCGACGTCGCGACCGGAAAGGCGACGGACCTGACGCCCATGGATCACGATGTGCCGACGATCGCCACTGGAGGAGATGGCGACGTAGCGGTCTCGCCCAATGGCCGGGGCCTCGCGTTTGCGATGCACGCCGACTCCGTCGTGGCGGAGAACACCAATGTCGACATCTACGGGATGCGGCCGGATGGTTCGGGACTCCGCCAGCTGACCACCAATGCGGGCGCCGACCATACGCCGCGCTTTTCCCCGAACGGTGTCTTCTTTTCTTATCTCTCGATGGAACGCGCGGGATTCGAGGCTGACCGGATGCGGCTCATGATCATTAGTCAGTCAGACGGGGCGACGAGCGGACGGCCCGTTGACGCGACCGCCGGATGGGATCTCTCCGTGAGCTCCTACGCGTGGTGCCCCAACTCGAAATGCGTCTACGCCGTCGTGGAAGAGCGGGGTCGCGACAACATCTACCGGATCGATACTCCGGGATACAAGCGCACCCGTGTCGTCTCTGGTGGTGTCAACACCAGCGTACAGGTGGCGCCCGACAATCGCACCCTCGCCTATCTCCACCAGAGTAACACGCAGCCAGCGGAGGTATGGGTTTCGGGCAAGGCGCTGACACATCACAACGACTCCGCCCTCGCGACGCTCGATCTGCCGCCGCTCGAGGAGTTCGGGTTCGTCGGCGCGCTGGGCGACTCAGTGTTCGGTTGGTCCCAGAAGCCGCCCGGCTTCGACCCCGCGAGAACGTATCCGCTGATCTACCTCGTTCACGGCGGTCCGCAGGGAGCGTGGACCGACAGCTGGGGTCCTCGCTGGAACAATCAGATGTTCGCCGCCCGAGGGGGAGGCTTCGTCGTCGCCGAGGTCAACTTCCACGGGTCGACCGGCTACGGCCAGAAGTTCACCGACGCGATCTCGCAACATTGGGGTGAGTACCCGTTCGACGACGTCATGAAGGGATTAGACGTGGTCGCGCGGCTGCCGTATGTGGACTCGACGCGCATGGGCGCCGCCGGGGCTTCGTACGGCGGCTACATGATCTTGTGGATCGCCGGCCATACGAACCGCTTCAAGGTGCTCGTGGACCACGACGGCGTCTTCAATTCTGTGAGCATGGCCGGCAGCACCGAAGAGCTGTGGTTCACCGACTGGGAGTTCGGCGGGCCGTTGTACGCGAATCGTGCGCTGTACGAGAAGTGGTCACCGCTCAACCACGTGAGCGACTGGAAGACGCCGCTGCTGGTCGTGCACGGGCAGCTTGATTATCGTGTGGACCTGTCGGAAGGCTATCAGGCGTTCACGGCCGCCAAGCGCATGGGTCTGGACGCGAAGTTCCTGTACTTCCCCGACGAAGGACACTGGGTGCTGCGGCCTCGGAACCGCCGCATCTGGTGGGCCACGGTCCTCGACTGGCTGGAGGTGCACCTGCATGAAAGCGCTCACCCGTAACACGCTGCTGTCGGTGCCGCTCGGGCTGCTGCTCGTCGCGGTGTTGCCGCGGCACGGGGTCTTTGGCTGGGACTTTCTCGACGCGTTCACGCTCGCGTTCTCGTTTACGTACGTCGGGCACCTGGTGGAAGTCCTGTTGCTGAAGGTTCCCGGCATCGAGACGCCTGGTGGGAAAGTCATCCGGGTGTTTGGGTGGTTTGCCGGTGGCCTGTGGTGTTACGAGCTGGCGCGTTTGGCGCTGGTCTTGTACGGCCGCAACACAGGCGAGCTGCCACCCCTCTGGTGGGGCGGTGTTTTCTTTGTGGGTCTGGAGTTTGTGGTGCATGGGCTCTTGCAAGCGTCCGGCAAGCCCAATTTCTACAGCGGCCAACAGCTGGAGTCCGAAACTACGGCCGTGCGCTAGGTGCTTCCGCCTTCGTCCACGTGTTGTTCTGGCGCCGCACATCCGGAAAATTCTTGTCCGGATCGATTTCGACCTTCACGAGCTCCTTGGGAAACGACCGCACGTAGGTGAAGTGGTTGCCTTCGAGCCACGCCTCGACGGGAAGTCGCGCGTTCTCGATGCTGCCGTCGCCGAACGTCAGACGGAGGTCCGCCGGCATCGGCAGCCCGCCCGGACTCGAGAGAAAGATCGCGGTGAACGAGGTGCCGGACGAGTCGGTTCGCGTGCGCACCGAATCCACGGCCTGGTCCACAACGTCGGTGCGCAGGAACCAGCCGCGCCAAAAGTACGAGAGATCCTCGCCCACGCCGTCTTCCATCGAGCGGAAGAAGTCGGCCGGCGTTGGATGCTTGAATGCCCAGCGTCTGATGTATTCCCGGAACGCCATGTCGAATCGCGTCGAGTCGAGGATCGCGTGCCGCAGCAGGTAGAGGCCGGTGGCCGGCTTGTTGTACGCGACCTGGCCCAGGAGATCCGGCGTGACGCGATCCGCGGGCGTAATGCCGGGCTCGTCGCGCCCCGTCGCCGCGAACTGCGCCCACTGGTCCGCCTGCCCGCGCGTGCGCAGCCATGCTTGATCGGGGAAGTAGGCGCGCGCGGAATAGATGTTGATGAAGGTGTTGAATCCTTCGTCCATCCACGCGTAGAGCCGTTCGTTGCTCCCGACGGTCATCGGGAACCACTGGTGGCCGAGCTCGTGTGTGGTGACGCCGAACAGGCCCTCGCGGCTGCGCCTGTTTCGGCAGAACACGATCATCGGATACTCCATCCCGCCGACGGGCCCGTTGACGTTGATCGCCGTGGGATAGGGGTACGGGAACCACTTTTCCGAGTAGTGCTTGATCGAATGGCGGACCATGCGCGTCGATTCCCGCCAGATGGAATCGGCGACCGGCGGATAGAACGATTGCATCAGGATGCCGTTCCACCCGCTCGCATCCCAGATGAAGTTCGGGGCGGCCGCCCAGGCGACGTCGCGGACGTTCTGCGCCGTGAAGCGCCACGTGAGCGTGGCCGAGGTGCCGGCGGGCCGCGTGGACGATTGCCCGACTTCATTCTTGGCGATGATCGCGACGGTCGAGTCGGACTGCAGCGCCCGTGCAAGCCGGGCGCGTTGCTGCACCGTCAGGACCTCGAGCGGGTTGGTCAGCCGCCCCGTGCCGGCGACGATGAAGCCGCGGGGCACCGTGATCGCAAAGTCGATGTCGCCATACTCGAGATAGAACTCGCCCTGGCCAAGGTACTGCTCGGTGTTCCAACCGCGCACGTCGTCGTAGACGGCGAGGCGCGGATACCACTGGGCGATCTCGTACAGCCATCCCCCGGGGAATCGCTCGCGTCCCATCCGATCGGCGCCATGCTCGGGCACCTGAAACGAGAAACCGATCTCGAGTGAGGTGATCGCGCCAGGCGGCAGCGGCCGATCCAACTCGACCCGCATGAGGGTGCCGTTTTCGGTCGTCGTGAGGCGGCGTCGGACAGACTCGACACGATCGAGAACAAAACCTCCACGAAACCCACGTGCCGCAAAGCGCGCGTCCGGTGGGTTGAGCAGCGCGCCGCGACTGTCATCCCGGAACAGGTTCTGGTCGAGCTGCAGCCAGACGTAGCGCAGCGTATCGGGCGAGCGATTCGTGTAGCGGATCGTTTCGCGCCCCGCCACGGTGTGCGTCGCCGTATCGAGCGAAACGGCGATCGTGTAGTCCACACGCTGTTGCCAGTACTGCGGGCCCGGCCGGCCCGATCCTTCGCGCAACAGATTGGCTGTTGGAAGCTCGAGGCGTCTGAATGGCGAGGTGTCGGTGCGCGCGGTGGGCAACGGCGGCAGGGCGGGCTGTTGCAACGCTGCCAAAACGAGCGACAGGGCAAGCATGTCAGAAATGTACCCGCGGCTCGCGGGTCGGTGCCTTACGGTTCTGGCTGAACCGGCACGACGCTTTCGCGCCGTTCCCGCAAGTAACCGGATGCAACGCCGCCCACGACCATCACCAAGCCGACCCAGCCGATCACCGTGAGCCCCTGACTCAGCAGCAGGAACGCGAGCAGCGCGCCGACGACCGGCTCGATCGTGGCGGCGACGGCGGTCGGCGTCGCTTCGATGCGGCGCACGCCCCCGAAGAACAGGAAATTCGCCAGCACCACGCCACCGGCCGCGAGCGCGATGACATATAGCCACGCCGCGCTGGTGGGCGGGGGCGCCGGCGCGTGGCCGGCAAGCGGCAGGACGATCGCCAGAATCACGACGCCGCCGAGCGCTTCCCAAAACAGCATGCGGTAGGAGCCGTAGCGCGGCACGGTCCAGCGGGCCAGCACGGTGGTCGTCGCGTAGCTCACCGCAGCGAGCAGCCCGCCGAAGATCCCCACGACGAGACTGGGTAACGCGATGGCGCTGTGCGTTGTAGTCCCACTCTTCCCCATGACGGTCATCGCCGCGCCGATCATCACGACGACGGCGAGTGCAAAGCGCAGCGGTGTGAGTCGCTCGCCGAGCAGCGGCTTGGCGACGAGGGCGACCATGACGGGCGCGGTGTAGAGCAGAGCGGCGGCGCCTGCGACGCCCGCGCCGGCGATGCCGAACTGGTAGGCGACCTCGAACAGCGCGACCATCGCGCCGCCCAACCCGCCCATCAGCAGCAAGCCTTTGCGGTCGACTTTGAAGACATCGCGATGAAACAGCACCGCCCACAGCGCGAGGCCCGCGGTGCCGAGCATCAGGCGCCAGAAGCCGATGCCGGTGATGGCGGCGCCTTCGGCGTAGAGTTTGGTGGACAGAGGGCCGGTCGTGCCCCATACGGAGCCCGCGCCGAGGGCGCAGAGGTAGCCGACTACTCGGCTCGATTTGTGGTCGTTGGTCACGACGCCATATTGCCCGCGGTCAGTTCGCCACGCAACACCGTGACGGCTTGCCCGCTGAGACGCACGCGATCGCCGTCGAGCCGCAGCCGCAGCTCCCCGCCGCGCGCCGACGCCTGATACGCGAGCAGCTCCTTCTTTCCCAACTTCGCGCTCCAGTACGGTGTGAGCGCGCAGTGTGCAGAGCCGGTCACCGGATCCTCAGGAACGCCGGATTGCGGGGCAAAGAAGCGGGAGACGAAGTGGTACTTGCTCCTGGCGTCTGCGCGACTCGTCACGATGACACCGCGTGCTTTTACCTCACCAAGTGCCCTGAGGTTGGGAGCAAGTTTTCGAACCGTTGCCTCACAGTCGACTTCGACGAGGTAATCGAAGCGACTGCGGCCGACGAATGTCGGTTTTGCGTCGAGCGCCTCGATCAGCCCGGTGGGAGGAGGTGCGAGTGTCGCAGGGGTGGCCGGGAAGTCGAGCTCTATCCACACATCGCGGCGATCGGCCGTCAAGAGTCCGCTTTTGGTATGGAAGCGCGCTTGTGAATCAGGTTTGAGATGACCGTCCTCCCACAACACATGCGCGCTCGCGAGCGTCGCATGCCCGCAGAGATCGACTTCGACCACCGGCGTGAACCAGCGGAGATCGTAGCCGTCGGGCCGGGGAACCAGGAACGCGGTCTCGGCGAGGTTCATCTCCCGCGCGACGTTCAGCATCCAGGCTGCGTCGGCAGCTTTCGGGAGAATGCAGACGGCGGCGGGATTGCCTGCGAAGGGCCGACTGGTAAAGGCGTCGACCTGGGTGATGCGGAGGCTCATGCCTCCAATCTATTAGTGTGGTATCGCATGCGGATGGCTGCGACCAGGCAGCCGATCACGGCGCCGGCCAGGCCGCCTACGACCTTGGCGTCCATTGAACTGAATGCTGTGATCCATCCGACCACGCCACCGATTACGGTTCCGGCTGTCAACCAGAGAAACATTTGCCCGAGTGGGACGCGCCGCAAAAAGAGGAACGCCACGAATGGTGCGGTGAATGCGCCCATCGGTGCACCGAAGAAGGCCCCAGCGGAAAGTCCCATCTCATACGATGGGTCGCCCGCGAACCAAAGGCTTGTTGTGAGCGCGACCGCTCCTGCCATTGCGCCGAACACCGCGCCGGCCGCGATGAGCCCAACCGTGATGGCGATGACTCGAAAGGACCGACTCATGCGGCCTTCCGGGGCAGTGCGAACATCGTCTTGCCGTGCAGCAAGCTATTCTCGTGGCCAATGATGAAGGCCGTCTCAGGATCGTTGTTGCGCAACACCAGCCGCAAATCCTGCGCATCCGCCGGGGCATCGAACACGATGTCAGTCGTGTAGGACTCTCCGGGGATGAGCTTCCGCCGCAATCCCTCGGTCGACCCCGGATATCGGTGACCCTGTTCGTCAATCAATGCGACGTAGCGACTATTGGGCTGGAGCGTCGCGTCTCGTGGCCGGCGTGACGAAATGGTCTCCTCATCGAAACGCACCTTTACCGTGACCGTGTGACGCACCAGCCCGTTCGGCAACGGTTCCGATTTTGTCTGCGCGACCGAATACGCGAGGTGACAGTTGACTTCGCAGATGTGCTTCTCCTCGCCGACGGCGAGCACGCGATTGCGGCTGGTGAGTGACGCGAGCAGGAAGAGCACCACATAGACGCCCGCACCGCCGGCCAGCAGACGCAGCGTGATCCGCGCCAGCGGCTCACGCTTTGTCACTCGCGCGACCACATGGAGGACGATGAGTGTCGCGCCCGCCAGCACGGCGCCGATAAAGAGCAATATCGTGAACGGATTCAGGCCATCAGTGATCATTGCGCCGGCTCCTTGGGCTTGATTGGACACGACGCTTTCAAGGCGTCGGCCTGGGTGCGGACGAGCGTACGGGCGCGTGCGCGACTCCAGTTCCACGTGCGCCAATCCGCATCCTGTCTGTTCCAACGCGCCAGCAGGCCGTGCGCGATGACGCAACGGTCTTCGCTGCCGAGCTGCGGCAGCGCAGCGAGGAGCGGCGGCACGGCGTCCCCGCCCAGCGTCAGCGCGTAGTGCGCGTCGAAGGGACGCTCCGCCGCCGGCCGGTTGAGGTTTGTCTCTAGGATGAAGGCATCGGGGTTGAGCAAATGGAGGCCGGCGAGCATGGCGAGCCCCTGCATGAGCGCGCCGAACGCGAAGCGTTGCCGGTTGCCACGCAGCACCGTCCACCCGAACCACGCGAAGACGCCGATCAAGAACACCATGAATGCGGTCGCGTACAGACGCGTCGTCGAGAGCCCGTACGCCGACACGTATAAGCGCATGCGCTCCAGTGCCGACGCCATGACGACGGTGAGGAGCATGAGGAGGACACCGGAGAACTGGCGAATGGTCCGGATCTGCGGGCTCGTGCCGCCGCGCGCCAGGAAATCGACGCCCAGCAGCACCGGCAACACCAGCCCGCTGGCCGTGACGAGCTCGAAAAATCCGCGGCGCGCATACGCTGCGTAGGTGAGCCCGCCCGTTTGCGCGACGAGCGCGGCGCCGCCGAAGAAGTAGCGGAGCTGCACGACGACGAACAGCAGAAAGAGCGCGTTGAGCAAGCCCAGCGCCACGGCAAACGGCGTCACGTTGGATGGTATGTGCTCCATCTGAGGACCGGGGACGGGGCGGCCGATCAGACTCCAGCGGAGCAAGCCGGCCGTCAGCGCGCCCCAGAAGCAAATGAAAAAGGTGTGTGTCACGATGCTGGCCGGGTCGAACGCGAAGAGATTCTGGAGTACGTTCGCGAAGACTTCGTCGGCAGATGCGAACAACGCGGCAAAGATGGCGAGCAGCGGCGCGGCGATGAGGACACCGGCAATCACGCCGCGCAGCTGGCGCAGGCGCCCCTCGCGCGGCATCTCGCGCCAATCGATGTCCCGCCCGATCAGTACGAGTCCGCCGACGATGCTGGCGATAGTGGCGGTCACCCCGGCCCGCACATAGTCGATCACGCTCCAGCGCGTGATGCGCTCACCTTGCAGACTCGCCGCTGCGAAGGCCAGTGCCCCGACGAGCGCGAGCATGTCGAACCGGGCGAGCGCAGCGGCATCGCGCCGCACGAAGGCCGCCCCCAGCAGCAACGCCGTGATGGCGAGCCAGGCGGCGTCGGGCCCCGGCGTAACGCGGTGTCGGCGGACCAGCCAGACGCCGGCACCCACCAGACCCGCGGTGCCGATCGCCACGTTCAGACCCCAGGGCATCGCGCGAAGCAGGGCGTCGCCGATCACTCCCCCGGCAGCGCCGAACGCGACGATCTCGATGCCCAACTTCGTGCGCGCAGAGAGCGTTGGTGGCACGATCACACAGCCTCCCGCGTCGGCAGTCCGCCGAACCGGCGGTCGCGTGAGTGAAACTCGTGAATGGCGGCCGCCAG
>DATGVC010000146.1:0-10148 GCA_035300745.1 Gemmatimonadales bacterium
GGCGGCGGCGCAGCAGGGCGGAATTGACGTCAAAGGTTACATGGTCCGCATCACGCTCTCCGATTCGGGGCATGCGATCCACGGTGAGGAGCTGGTGCGTTTCGTACGCCAGGCCTCGGTCGACAGTGTGCTGGCGCTCGATTTGGTGGGCATGACTGTTGACTCGGTGAAGGTCTTGTACGGCATGAGTAGGCGATTCACGTACGACGGCCGCCTGCTGCGTATTCCTCTGCCGGCGGGTCCGGGGACTGACACGGTCACCGTGCTGGTTGAATACCACGGCACACCCCAGGACGGCCTGATCATCGGACCGAACGCGCGGGGACGGCGCGTCGCCTTTGCCGATAACTGGCCGGAGCGAGCACGCTTCTGGCTTCCGACCGTCGATCACCCCAGCGACAAGGCGATGATGCGGTTCTCGATCGTCGCTCCGGCGGGGTGGCGCGTGGTTGCGAACGGGAGGTTGCACCTAGGCGAACACAGTCGTGATTGGGTCGAGGACCATCCAATCCCGGTCTACACCATGGTCTTCGGAGCCGGCGAGTTCACGGTCTCCAAGCATCGCCCAGTGATCAACGGCCGCGACACGATCCCCATCGAAGTCTGGACCGATCCCGAAGACTCGGCGTTCGCCGACTCGGTCCCGTTCCGTCGCGCCACCGAGATCGTCGAGGTGATGCAGCGCCTGATCGGGCCCTTCCCCTACGAGAAGCTCGCGCACGTGCAATCGTCCACGCGGTTCGGCGGGATGGAGAATTCGAGTGCCATCTTCTACGCCGAGAAGCCGTACGTCGAGCGGAAAATGCGTGAGGGCGTCGTGCGGCACGAGACCTCGCACCAGTGGTTCGGGGACGCGGTCACAGAGCGCGACTGGCCCGATATCTGGCTCTCCGAAGGTTTCGCCACCTATTTCGACGGCGTAATCGGTGCTGCGCTGGACGGTGACTCGGTGTTGGCAAACGCGATGCGCGCGAACGCCGAGGATTACTTCAAATCCGCAGTCACCGACCGGCCGATTGTGGACTCGGGGTATGCCGCCGATCCGATCAAGCTGCTGAACGCGAACAGCTACCCCAAAGGCGCATGGGTCCTGCACATGCTCCGCGGTGCGATCGGCGATTCGGCCTTTTTCCGCGGGCTCCGAACATACTACCGTACCTACCGCGACTCGACCGCAACGAGTGAAGACTTCCAGCGCGTAATAGAGAAGGAAGCCAGAGCGGATCTTGGTTGGTTCTTTCACCAATGGCTGCACCAACCGGGATACCCACAGCTCGACGTAAGTTGGCAATACGACGCTGGAGCGAGGAAAGTGCTTCTGGGTATCACCCAACGCCAAAAACCAGAGTGGGGCCTGTTCCGACTCCCCGCGCTGACGCTGGAGTTCCGGGGAGCGAACGGCGCGACGGTGCGACGCAGCGTTACCGTGAGCGCTGAAAGTCGCGAGACGTCTGCCCGGGTGGATCTGCCCGTTGCGCCGGCCGAGGTCCGCGTGGACCCGGACGCCACATTGCTGCTGCGAGTCACCGCCATCAGTCGGAGGTAGGCAATGCGTCAGCGTCCGTTGTCAGTCGCTCTCGTCGTCGCCTGCCACGGAGCTCCCGCGGGGGGACAGGCACGGAGCGACGACGCGCTCCGCGTGCCGCCGGGGTTCAAGATCGCGGTATTCGCGGAGAATCTCCGAGGCGTCCGCTTTATGACCCTCGGCCCCGGGAACGTGATTTATGCGTCGCAGCCTGGGTCGGGTCTGATCGTCAAGCTCATCGACGCGAATCATGACGGCGTCGCTGACAGCGTGGTGACGGTCGCGAGCGGTGTGAAGGGAGCCTTCGGCATCGCCTTCCGCGGTGACACGATGTACGTCGCCGGAGAGCGCGAGCTCGTCCGCTTCGATCCTGGCGCCCGTGCGCCGGTGACGATCATGCGCCTGCCAGGTGGCGGTCATTCGACCCGGACGATCGTGTTCGGGCCGGACGGCAAGCTGTACCTGGCCGTCGGCTCCTCGTGCAACGTCTGCGACGAGGGCAACGACTCGATGCGGGCTGCGGTGACGCAGTTCAACCCTGATGGTTCGGGCGGCCACATATTCGCGAAGGGCCTTCGCAATACGGTTGGGATGGCATTCAATCCGAAAACAGGCGAGCTGTGGGGCGGGAACAACGACCGCGACAATCTCGGCGACGACCTACCGCCCGAGCATGTCAACATCATCAAAGACGGCCGCAATTACGGCTGGCCGCAATGCTACCTTCCCGGGAAACCCAATCCCGAGTACGGATCGGCGAACTGCTCGAACGTGGAGCCGCCGGCGATCACGGTGCAGGCGCACTCCGCGCCGCTCGGCCTCGCGTTCTACACGGGCACACAGTTCCCCCGCGAGTATCGCGGTGACGCATTCGTCACGCTGCACGGCTCGTGGAATCGGTCCGTGCCGACCGGAGCCAAGGTCGTGCGCGTCCAAGTGGACAGTAGCGGACGCCGCGCCGTGGGTGTAGACGATTTTATCGTTGGTTGGCAGCGTCCCAACGGTTTGCGCTGGGGGCGGCCTGTCGGTGTTCTGGTCGCGCCGGATGGCGCGCTCCTGGTCAGTGACGACGACGGCGGCAAAATCTGGAGGGTGACCTATGGACGGTAGGACGGTCGGACGGCCGGTCGGCCTGTATGGCGTGATCGCTGCGGTTGCCGTTGCGTTGTTGGCCGTCGGGCCGTCAGGCCGTCGGGCCGACATTCATTCAGAGTACGTCAAATTCCTCAGCGCCAAAGACACGATCCGCGCCTACATCGCGTATCCGGAGCGGCCGCAGCCCGCGCCGGCGGTGATCGTCATCCACGAGATCTTCGGCATGTCGGATTTCATCCGGCAGACGACGGAGCAGCTCGCGAAAGACGGGTTCGTCGCCATTGCGCCCGACTTGCTGTCGCGCCGAGGCGGCACGCCAACCTCGCCCGATTCCGCGCGCAAACTCATCGCGACCCTGAACGCCGATACGGTGACAGCCGATTTGAATGCAACACGCGCGTACCTCAAGACCGTGAAGGCCGCGCGCTCGGACGACGTGGGGGTCATCGGCTTTTGCTGGGGCGGGGGTCAGAGCTTCCGCTACGCGACCAATGCGCCGGAGCTCAAGGCCTTTGTGGTGTGTTACGGCCCGAGCCCCAATGCAGCGGATATGGGGAAGATCCGCGCGAAGGGCCTCGGTGTGTACGCGGAGAACGACGCGCGCATCGATGCCGGTTTGCCGGACGCCGCGGCAGCCATGCGGGCGGCCGGTAAGGAGTATCCGTACACCGTGTATCCGGGCGTCGGACACGGCTTCTTTCGTACGCGGGAAAAACCGGACGTTGCCGACAGCGCGTGGAGCGCCGTGATCCGGTTCTTCCGCGCGCAGTTGAAGAGCTAGCGGCGCGCCGTCTCGGTCAGATAGGCGCGCGCCCGGTCGAGCGGCGCGTCGCGTCCCGCCAGAACGTCCTCCACCCGCACATCCACCGGGAACTGCGGAGCGATGCCCGTTGGCACGAACTCTTTGCCGTCGGGGAACGCATCGCGGGACACCGTCATGCGGAGTTTCCACCCGCCGGCGAGCGTCAGAATCGCCGTTTTCCCCGTGCGGCCGGCCGACGCTTCGCCGATGATGGGACCGCGGCCGCCCGCCTGGAACGCCACGAGAAAGTCCTCAGCGGCTCCCGCGGTGCGGGTGGAGGAGAGCACCACGACGGGACCGGTATACGCGAGGCCCTCGCGGCGGACCGGCGGCCAGATCGTATCGGACGGCATGTTGACCCAGCCGCTGAGGGAATCGGCCCGATACTGGGGGATGCGCCTGCGCGACGTGAGGAACGGCCGCTCGATGAGACGAGCGAGCAGCACCTGGGCGTGCTCGCGGCCAATCACCGTCCACGTCGTCTCCCGCAGATCGAGGATCAGGCCGCGATGGCGCGGTCCCTCGCGGGCCGCATCGCCCAGCGCGCGATCGAACAGCGTGAGGACCTCCGGGTCAGCGAAGGAGTTCACGCGCATCCAGATCGCACCATCGGGGAGTGTATCGGCTTCGAGCGCGGGGCGATCGAGCGGCGAGCGCCCCCCCCCGCCTCCCCCAGTCAGGGACATGCTGCGCGTAACGCTTGCGCCGCGCTCAGCGCCGCCGGGGAGCCCCAACAGCAGATGCAACGCTGTGCCGCGTTCTCCTTCGAGCATCTGCGCGACGGCGCGATCCCAGCGGCTCGATTCCGTGGCTGCCGAGATTTCGGGCAGGACGGAGTCACGGATCCACACCGCAGCGGGAATGCTCTGCACGGCGAGAATCTCCGCCAGGCGCTCGGGGCGGGCCACGCGCATCTCGTCGTTCGCGACATAGTCCATGATGAACGGGCGGCGCTCGATGCTGCGCAACGCCAGGGGCGGGCGGGCAATGCGATTTGCGATCGTCGGGGGCGGGAGAATCTCGAGCTGGCCGTCGTTCAGCAGCGCGCCCCAGCGCCGCAGCCGGTGAAAGTACTGCAGGTCGGTCGGCGGTGGGCGCTGTCCCGCGTACGTGACCGTCGCCGCGAACGCCGAGTCCCAATTCGCGCGAGCGGCGTCCCAGTAGGCATAGTTGTAGCGCGCTTCGGCCCACACGCCCGCCGCGACGAGCTGTCGATCGACGGGAGTCGCGCGCTGTGCCACGAGCGGTGCGACGAGCAGCGGGAACCACGCTGCCAACCACGGCGTACGGGATGACATGGCCCTAATTTATCTGTTGCTGTTCGCCTCGCCCCAACTGCTGGTGTACCTCTATCTTCGCGAGCGGCTGCCGTTAACCGCCCGCCGCCCCCTCACGATCCTCTTTGGCGTCTTCAACATCCCGTGGCTCATCGTCGGGGTGCGGATGTTCTCGGGAAGCCTGTGGGGCATCAGCCGCGTCCCCTACATCGCGCCGTGGATCGCCTGGCAGATGCTGGGCTGGATCTTCTGTGGGCTGATCTGTGTGTATCTGCTCGGCAAGGGAGTGTGGTGGCTGGTTGGGAAGGTGCGTGGGGAGTCGGGAGTGGTTCGTGACGGTGCGCAGCCAAAGGTCCCACTCCCCACTCCCCACTCCCATGTGTCGCGACGTCAGTTCCTGGCTCGCGCCACGTACGCGTATGCCGCTGCCGGTCTCGGCGTCTCCGCCTACGGCATTTGGAGTGCCGAGCGACTGCCCTCGATCACGCGCCGCACGCTCGTGTTTCCCGATCTCCCGCTGCCGCTGGACGGATTGCGGATTGCCCACCTCTCGGACGTGCATGCTGGCATCCACATGTCGGAACACAGGATGCGCGAGATCGTCAAGCAAACGAATGCGCTTGGCGCTGATCTGATTGTGCAGACGGGAGACATGATCGACATCTCCCAGTCGTTCATCCCCGACTACGTGCGCGCGTTTCGCGACCTGCATGCGCCGCTGGGCGTGGTCACGGTCCTGGGCAACCACGATCGCTACACGGGCCAGGACGCCGTCATTCGTGGTGTGCGAGAGGCGGGGCAGGTCTTCGTGAAGAACGGCGTCCATGTGATCGAGCGTGGCGGGGCGGCGCTGGCTCTCGTGGGTATCGACGACCCCCGGAACTGGCGCGCTGACGACCCGCAGGACGACGATCTCGAGCAGGCGCTCCACGTCACGCCGCCCGCTAAAGACGCGTTCCGCATCCTGCTCGCGCACCGCCCCGGTGCCTTCGACGGAGCCGCGCCTCGTGCAATCCCACTCACGCTCGCGGGCCACATCCATGGCGGGCAGTTCTACCTGCCTGTTGTTGGATGGTCCCCGGGACGGCTGATTACGAAGTACGTCATGGGGCATTTCACTCAGGGAAGTAGTCAGCTCTACGTGAGTCGTGGAATCGGCGTCGTGGGCGTACCGTTACGGGTATTTGTGCCACCGGAGATTGCACTGTTCGAACTTCGACGTGGTTGAGTAGCGCGCTTACGCGCCTATAGCTCTCCAGGCTGCATCAATCACTAACCGCACGCCTGCATCTGGTGGCTTCCATTCGCCCGCCACGACCTTCTGCAACGCGTGGCTGATCGTCGCGAGCCAGACGCCTGCCCAGATCTCCACCGCACCCGCTCGCACCGAGCCTTGCGCCTTCCCCTCGGCAACGATCCGTTCGATCGCCGTCCGAAACTCGCGCTCAGTCTTGTGACTCTCGTCGTCGAGCACCGCCCAGAGCGGCTCGAGCAGTCCGAGTTTGACGACGGCCGTGTCGTGCGCCGCTCCTTCAATCAGCCCATGCGCGACGGCGGTCAACTGCGCCCGGGCCGCTCCGGCGTCGGAATCTCGCGCCGTTTCGTGCACCACCTTCGTCGCCCAGCGCTGAGCCGCCCGATACAGCTCATTCACGAGCTGCTGCTTGCTCGCGAAGTGGCGGTAAATCGTGCCCTCGGCAATGCCCGCCTTCTTCGCGATCTGCGCCGTGGTCGTGTCGTGATAACCGCGTGTGGTGAAGAGCTCGAGGGCCGTTCTGATGAGTCGTTGCCGTGTCAGTTCGGTTGCGGTCACGGCTGCGAATCTACTAGCTTTCCCGCCGCTTCATCTCCCCAACAATCATTCGGAGGCGTTGCCGCGATGCGCATGCTGGTGCTGGGCGCTGGGCTGCAGGGTTCTGCCTGTGCGTACGATCTGCTCCAGCGTTCGGAAGTGGAGCGCGTCACGCTCGCCGACCTGCACCCGAGACGCGTGCCCGCCTTCCTCAGGAAGAGGAAAGACAAGCGGCTCGTCACGGCGCGCCTCGATGCGAAGACCGGCCCGCGACTTCGGAAACTGATGCGCGGCCACGACGCCGTCATGAACGCGCTGCCGTACTACTTCAACTACCCAGTTGCGAAAGCCGCCGTCGCCATGGGTCTGCACTGCGCGGATCTGGGCGGCAACACCGAAATCGTCCAAAAGCAGAAGACGCTGCATGGTGCCGCCCGGAAGAAACAGGTGTCGATCATTCCCGACTGCGGCCTGGCTCCTGGCATGGTCAACATCATTGCGGCCGAAGGGATCCGGCGGGTCGGCGACGTCGAGAGCGTGAAGATTTTCGTTGGCGGCCTGCCGCAAAAACCCGAGCCACCGCTCAACTATCAGATCGTCTACTCGCTCGAAGGTGCGCTCGACTATTACACGACGCCGTCATGGGTGCTGCGTGAGGGTCGCCCCGAGCGCGTGGACGCCCTCTCCGAGCTCGAGGACGTCGAGTTTCCGAGCCCCGTCGGAACGCTCGAGGCATTTCACACCGGCGGCGGCATCTCGACCATGCCATGGGCGTACCGCGGGAAAGTGCGCACCATGGAGTACAAGACCCTCCGCTACCCCGGCCACGTCGCGATCATGCGTCCGATTCGGGAGCTGGGGTTGCTGTCGCTGCACCCTGTGAAGATGAAAGCCATGGAGATCGTGCCGCGGGACGCGTTCATCGCGGCCGTATCACCCCAGCTCAGCAAGCCCAACGGTCGTGACCTCGTCGCCCTCCGTGTGGAAGTGCAGGGGCGTGATGGTCGCCGCGTCGCCTGGCAGCTGCTCGATTATTTCGACGAAGCGACCGGAATCAGCGCGATGATGCGGACGACCGGGTATTCGCTCGCGATCACCGGCGTGATGCAGGTGGATGGCCGGGTCAGCGCTGCGGGTGTGTACACGCCGGATGAGGCGGTTCCATTCCAGACGTATGTCGATGAACTCGAGCGGCGAGGTGTTGAAATACGTCAGGTAACGATCAAAAGCTCCAGGCGGTAGCAAACGTGACCTGCGCGCCCTCGGAGCCTTTGCCTCCTTCCAATATCACCAGCGTATTACGCATGAGCGCCACGGCCACGCCCCCGCCCATCGCGGCATGCAGGCCGTCGCGCGTGAGGCGAATCGACTCTCCAGGACCAAAGACTCGCCCCGCATCGTAGAAGGCAAACAGCTTGACCTCGAACAGGCGTGGCGCCCAGAGCAGCCCGTACCGCGCCTCGACGCCGCCGACGATCTTGCCGGGCCCCACGAAACGGCCGTCGTAATAGCCGCGGAGCGAGCGAACGCCGCCCAGCGCGACGATCGGCCCTTCACTCGTTTCCATGGTCTGTTGCGCCGCGAGCGGGGCAGTGCCGGTGATGTTTTCGCCGCCGAGGCGCCCCGCGAGAATCAGCCGGTTCAGGGGATGCGCGTAGACGTGCAGCGAAGCGCTGGTGCGCGTATATCCCCGTCCGCTCCCAACCAGCAGCTCGGCGAGGACACCGCGATGCGGATCCACTTCCAGATCGCGCCAATCGAGCACGATCCCGGCGCGCGCAACGCGGTCACTGAAAGGGCCGATGCTATCGCGTTGAAAAACGCTGATCCCGGGAAGTGCGCGGAAAGCGGTGTGCTCGACAGTGCCGCCCACCAGCACACGCAGTGGCCCGACTACCCTGCGCTGCACCGTGAGCCGCGCCGAGCGTGTCGTTCGGCTCACGCGATAGAAGTATGCCCGGCCGGAGCCGGTGCTGTCGCGATCGAAGATGGTGTTGTTGCCCTGGCCGTAGTACCCCAGGCGATTCGCGCGAGTCAGACTGAGCGTCAGGCCGAAGCGCCAGCCGTCCCAGTAGGCTGGTGCTTGCGCGTCGGCGACCGCCACATAGCTGCCCTGCGTGCTCGCGCCGGCATCGAAGGCCACGCGGCCGAAGCTGGGCTCGGGTCGCTCGACGAAGCCCATCGGGCTGGACCAGTCGTAGTGCCCGGCGAACCAGAATCCGTCGATCGAGCTGTAGGAGACGAATGGGTAGAGGTGATCGACCCATCGGTGCTTCGGATTTGGCTCGGCCTGCGCGGCGAGTGGGGACGCCAGCGCGAGAAGCAGAAGACCTACGCGCGCGTGAATAGGTAGGCCGTGTCGCGGATCTTGGCTTCGACGCCGTCGTGTGCCGCGAAGTGATTGGGGTAGAGCGAGGCGGCCCCGAATTCGCCTCGCTTCGTCACCGCATAGAAGGCGAGGTCGAACTTCGGCTTGCCCTGGGCGTCCAGCAGCCGCGCTTCCGTCTCGGCGACGACGCGCTTCAACGTCTCGAGGCAGGCGTCGGTCGGCTTCATCCCGCGCCGCATGTGCTCGACCGTCAGGAACCCGCCGCACACCTTGATGTTCGCCTCGCCGAGTCCCGTCGACCCCGCGGCGCCGATGTCGTTGTCGCAGTACTGGCCGGCCCCGATGATCGGCGAATCGCCGACACGGCCGGGAATCTTCCAGGAGAGGCCGCTCGTCGTCGTGACCGAGGAGAGGTCGCCCTGCGGCGTCACGGCGTCGCAATTGATCGTCCCGGTCTTAGTGACGACGAGGTGATCCGAATCCGGGACGTCCAGGTAGTTGTCAGTCGGACTTAAGTTCGCACGCCACCGCAGCCACGCCTCGCGCGAATGCGGCGTCAACAGGTCTTCTTCCTTGAAGCCGAACGAGAGGGCGAAGCGCTTGGCGCCTTCGCCGACGAGGAAGATATGCGTCGTGTACTTGAGGATCAGCTTCGCGACTTCCGAGGGCGTCTTGATGTTCTCGAGCGCGCCGACCGCGCCCGCGCGCTTCGTGGGGCCGTGCATGCAGGAGGCGTCGAGCTGCACCACGCCCTCCGCGTTGGGCAATCCGCCATAGCCGACGGAGTCGTCGTTGGGATCGAGCTCCTGGATCTTCACGCCTTCGACGACCGAGTCGAGCGTGTCGGCGCCCTGCATCAGCATGTCGAACGCCTTTTGCACGGCGTGCAGACCGTTGGCGCTCGCGATCGCGACGGGCTTCGCCGCCCAGCGGGACGGTGGAGGAAGCGGGCGCGGCGGCCGCATCGGATGTGGGATTCCCATCACGGTACTCGCCGCTACGCTGCCGGCGGCGGAGCGCAGGAACTCGCGACGCGACACAGATTCGGGCATGCACGGTTTTAGCCACTCGTCTTGCGGCTGTCAACTTGCTATCGTTCCCACCCCGTGGAGCTTTCGCTCGTCGTCCCCGCGTACAACGAGCGGGAAAACCTCGCGCCGCTGCTCGCCGAGATCGCGGCCGCCCTGGCAGGCCTGCGCTACGAAGTGATTGTCGTGGACGACGGCTCGACCGACGGCACACTGGACGCGCTCAAGGCGCTGCGTCGGCAGTATCCCCAGCTGCACATCATCGCATTCGAGCGCAACGCGGGTCAGACAGCGGCGTTC
>DATGVC010000147.1:0-5570 GCA_035300745.1 Gemmatimonadales bacterium
GAGGCCGAAACGGCCGCGCGTCTGTCCCACCCGCACATCGTGCCGATTCACTCCGTCGGCGAAGGTCCCGACGGCCTCGTGTACTTCGTGATGGCCTATGTGGATGGTGAATCGCTCGCGGCGCGCCTCAAACGCCGCGAGCGATTGCCTCCCGAGGAAGCCCGGCGCATCATGATGGAAACGGCCGACGCCCTCGGCGCCGGGCACGCGCTGGGCATCATCCATCGTGACGTCAAACCCGACAACATCCTGCTGGAGGGGAGCCGCGGCCGGACCGTCCTCACGGACTTCGGCATCGCCAAGGCCCTCACGTCGACGACCGGCCCCGGAACGCTGACCGCGACCGGAGTCGCGATTGGCACGCCCCACTACATGAGCCCGGAGCAGGCGGCCGGCGATCGCGAGATCGACGGTCGTTCCGACATCTATAGTCTGGGGGTCGTGGGCTACCAGATGCTTGCCGGAGAGTTGCCGTTCTCGGCACCCACCGTTCCGGGACTGTTGCTCAAACAGATCACCGAACAGGCACCCAACCTCCAGGACAAGACACCGACCTGCCCCGACGATCTGGCGTCGTGCGTCATGCGCTCGCTCGAGAAGGAACCGGAAGCGCGCTGGCCGACGGCGGATGCGCTGCGGCGCGCGCTTGAATCACGCAGTGCGCCGCCGTACCGCCCGGCGCGTCGCGCGAGCGCCGGTGGGGGGGGGCCAGCACGAGGCGAAACACGGTTTGGAGCGCCGCCGGCACGGATGTCCGGCGGTGGTCGGCCATCGGAGCGGCGCCGCGCAACCAGGCCAGCCCCCAAAAAGGATGCGAAGGGAGATCTCACGCCGAGCGGTGAATCCAGGATGGTCGCGAAGTTCCGCGACGGTTTCGTCTCCTGGGCGTCGGTATGCGGCGGGTTGACGCTGATCGATCTCATCCAGGGCGGCGGCCTTGGCTGGTCGCTGTTCGTGACGGTGCCGTGGGCTGCATTTGGCCTCTTGCCGCAGTACATGAAGCTGTGGCAGAACGGGTATTCGTGGCGCGACGTGCTCAATCGGCCCGCAGCGCCGGACGCGCAGGAAGCGCTGCTCGGTCCGCGCCGCGCTCTGCCGCCGCCCAAAACGGACGAGTTCGGTCGCCATGTCGATACCGTGCGGCTGGCGCGCAATGACCGGGAAGCGATTCTCAAGATCATGGAGCGCGTCCCCTCGTCGGAGCGAAAGCTGCTCCCCGACGTCGTTGTCACCGTCGACGCGCTGCTGAAGCGGGCCGAAGAGCTCGCGCGTATGCTGCACGGTATGAGCGCCGACGTCGATGACGGCGCGGTGGCTCGAATCGAGATGCGGATTGAAGCGGTGAAGCGTCATGAAGAAGGAACGGAGCGCGAACGTCAGCTCAGCTTGCTCGAGCGACAACACCAGGCGCTGAGCGATCTCCTGACGCGCCGCAAGCGCGTCGAAGAGCAAATCGAGTCGTGCGTCCTGGCGATGCAGAACGTTCGGTTTGATCTGCTGCGGCTGCGGTCGGCCGGCGTGGCGGCGGTGCTGAGCGATTTGACGAACGCCACGCAGCAGGCGCGGGCGCTCTCCCGGGATGTGGATCACGTGATCGCGGCTGCGGGCGAAATCCGCGACGTGCTTAGTGCTTCTCCTGCACCCGCCGTGCAGTCCCCGCCCCCCGGGGGGAGGGGTTCGCGCCCCCGGTCCTCCCCGTAGAATCCTGGCTGGCCCAGCACTCCCGTAGGAGCGCCGGACCGTTGTCTCGCTGCAGGGCAAACTCCAACAACTCGACAAAACTCGCGGCCGCGTCTTCGCAGCGGCCCGCCCGTAGCGCCGCGACCCCCGCCAGCTCCCGATAGCGCGCGGAACCCGGGCGCCGACCGGCCGCGTAGCGAAGCAAGCTGTCCGCCAGACCGGGCCGGGCATCGAGCGCGATCTGATCGAGGGCCTGCGTGAGGAATTCGCCGGGGAACGGATGGCGAAACGTGCCTTGCGCCGCGCTCAGCGCCCCTCGTGCCTGGGACGCGGCCTCGTCCCAACGGGATCGCCGGACCGCCAGCAACGCCAGCGCGGCACGCACCTGTGCCGTGTCGGCCCCTGCGGCGAGCGCTTCCCGGAGCGCCATGCCGGCCCGCGGCTGGCTCCTTGCCGCCGCGAGCAGGGCACGCATCTGGAGCGCGTCCACGCTTCCGTTGCGCGCAATCACCGCATTGAGCAACGAATCGGCTTGCGCCGTGTCGCCCAAGGCCAACCGAATACCGGCAGCGCGGACGCTCCACTGGAATACGTCCGGCTGCGCGCGGTGCGCCGCGTCGAGATAGGGGAGTACACCGGCATCGCTCCGGCGCGCGGCGAGGATGTGTAGCAGCGCGAACGGCGATGTACCGGCATCGCCTTTCCCAAGCTGCACGAGCGAATCAAAGACCGCGTACGCGGCCGCCCCGGGATCGAGAAACCGCCGTGCCGCGACGAATTCGAGACGCGGCCGGTTGTCGCTGTGCTCGAGAGTCGCACGGTCGATCAGCCGCGCTACGCCCGAGTCCCCTAACAGCAGACGACCGAAGTACTGGTCCGTCGTTTCGATGCTCAGCCACTCGCGGCTCATCCCGTTCAGCGGCCCACCGGGACCCAGCAATTGCGTAAGCCACGCCCGGCCGTAGGTGAGTGGCTGCGGGGAGGCGAGGACGACGAGGTCGGCGCTGCCCCCGAACCAGACGTGCACGTGCGGAAACACGTCGTGCAGACCCCGTACGATGCCGGCGACAATGGGAAGCGGCAGCTGATAGAGCTGAATCCATTGACAGAACACGCCGCCCTCGGAGAGCCTGGCCCTGGCGATGCGGAAGAACTCGGGTGTGTAGAGCGTGGCCACGCCGGCGACCCACGGATTCGACGGTTCCGACACGATCACGTCATAGCGCTGATTGTCGAGCTGGAAGGCGCTGCGCGCGTCATCGATCACGACGCGGACGTCGGGGCGTGTAAGGACGGCCCCATTTACATCCACGAAAAAGCTGTCCATCTGCACGACGGACGGCTCGATCTCGACGACCCTCAGCCGCTGCATGCTCGGCACGGTGGCAAGCACTTGTGCCGTTACGCCGGTACCGTACCCGATCACCAGCGCCGATGCCGCGCCGGCCCGGGCGACCGCCGGCGCGAGGCCGAGCATGACTTGCGTGTCCATGTCGCCGCGATCGGATCCGTCGACTTTGCCGTTCACGCGCAGCGATCGTCCGGACTCGCTTTCCCATACACTCACGGTTGCGTTCGGCCCCTCACGGAACGCGAGCTGGCGCGAGCCGCGATGGGTCAAAAAGCGCTCGCGGGCGGGTCCATCCATGCGCTGGCGCGCGTAAATCGTGGGACCCAGGTCGATGAGTCGCGTGCTCCAACCGGGCGCTGCGGCGGCCGCGACGAGCGCGAGGGTTCCCAGACCCGCGGCCGACAGGACCCGCACTCGCAGTCGACGGTCTTCTGCGGAGCCCTCGGCGACGCCGCGCGCAGCGAGCCCAGCCAGGGCCAGCGCCGCGATCCCGTTGACGGCGAGCCCGACGCGCAGCGTTGCCTGAGTTCCCAGGGCGACGATCAGCACGAATCCGGTGAGCACCGCGCCGACGATGCTGCCGACGGTGTTGAGGGCGTACGCGGCGCCGACGTCCGCGCCCCGGGCTTCGCGACTGCGGGCGGTCAGGTCAGTGAGCAGCGGGAATGTCATCCCCATCCCGATCGCCGGAATCAAGACGACCGCACCGACCGCCACGCCCATCAGCAGGAGCCGCGACGCGGCGGTCAGGTCTGGAAACTGGAATACCGCGATGATGTAGGAAGGGAGAAGTCCGAAAAGGACAAACAGCACCGCGGCACCGACACCGGTGACCCCCTGTGCGAGCGCCGCAGTTGCCGCCGTCTCGGCGCGCGGCTCACTACGCCGGGCGACGATGATGCTGCCGAGGCCGATGCCGAGCAGAAACACCAGCAAGATCAGCGTAAAACCGTAGGTCGACCCGCCGACGAGCATGATCAACACGCGTGTCCAGGCGATCTCGTTGAGCAGTGACGCAAAGGCGGTCAGCCCCAGCAGAGCCAGGGCGAGCGTGGTGAGGGAGTCGCGGGGGAAGATTGGGTCTTCCCCGGGCTGCCGCCCGGGGTCAGCCGAGCCTTGGCGCCTCCCGAGCGAAACCGCGGCGGCCCCGATCACGAGGTTGAGCGTCGCCGTGATCCAGAGCGAACCGCGCACGCCTACGAACTCGATCATGAAGAATCCGGCGAGCGCCGTCCCCGTCATCGCGCCCAACGTGTTCAATCCGTAGAGTCGGCCCAGCGACGGCTTGAGGAGTCCACGATCTTCGCCCATGAGCGCGCGCGTCAAGACGGGGAGCGTGCCACCCATCAGGGTTGTCGGAATCAACAGGACCAGCGCCGCAAGCCCAAAACGCAGCGCCACGCTGGCGCCGCCACCGAGCGCAAGCGCGCCGGCGGTGCCGATGTAAATCGAATGCGCGAGACCGAGGATCAGCGGCGAGAGGATGCCGAAGATGCCGATCGCGATCTCGAGCCAGCCGTACAGCACCGCCGGGCGCGGCGCGCGGTCCGCACGCCGTCCGAACAGCCAGGCGCCCAGGCCGAGGCCGCCCATGTAGGCGGCGACGACGGTCGTGACGGACTGGATGGTGGAGCCGAACGACTGATAGAGGACGCGAACCCAGAGCAGCTCGTAAATCAGGCCGGTCGCGCCCGACAGAAAGAAGAGGAAACTGTATGTAAGTGCCGGCTTAGAACGCATGCAGCTCGCGCATCGCCTGCGCGAGGTCCTCCACCTGTGGCAGGATGTAATCCTCGAGGTCGGGCGCGTACCCGACGAACGTGTCGGTGGACGCGACGCGCTTGACCGGCGCGTCGAGCCACGGGAAGCAGCGATCGGCGATACGAGCCGCGATCTCGGCGCCATACCCCCACGAGAACGCATCCTCGTACGCGACGATCACCTTGTTCGTCTTCCGAATCGATGCCTCGATCGTCTCCCAGTCCACCGGCGACAGCGACCGCAGATCGATCACTTCAACGCTGACGCCGTCCTTCTCCTCGAGCTCCTTGGCGGCGACGAGCGCGCGCTGCACCACCGCGCCGTAGGTCACCACTGTAACCGCCGTCCCGTCCCGCACGACCTTCGCTTTTCCGAAGGGGATCATGAAGTTCGGGCCGGGATTCGGGGCTTTGTTGTAGGTCTGGCGGTAGAGGTGCTTGTGTTCGAGGAAGATGACGGGGTCGTCGCAGCGGATGGCGGTCCGCAGCAGCCCGTTGGCATCCAGAGCCGTGGACGGACAAATGACCCGCAGCCCGGGGACCGACGTGAAGATCACCGCGCCGGTTTGTGAGTGATAGACGGAGCCGCCCTTCAGGTAGCCGCCGTAGGTCACGCGCACCACGACCGGCGCGCTGAACGCATTGCTGGACCGCCAGCGTATGGTCGAGAGCTCGTTGCGGAGCTGGTGATACGCCGGCCAGATGTAGTCGAAGAACTGGATTTCCACGACCGGCTTGAGACCCCGGGTCGCGAGGCCGACGGCGCGACCAATGATGTT
>DATGVC010000148.1:0-6790 GCA_035300745.1 Gemmatimonadales bacterium
AAGCCCTGAGGTCGTCGAGCTCGCCCAGCGAATCCCGTCGAACATCCGATTTGGGACGTCTACCTGGACGTACGACGGCTGGTTCGGCGACGTCTACCACCGTCCCTATCGTGGCCCGCAGCCAGCTTGGCGGCTCGAGGAATACGCGCGCTATCCGCTCTTTCGGACCGTTGGGATCGACAGCGCATTCTACGATCCCCCGTCTGAGGAGGAGCTCGACTCCTACGCGCGGGCGTTGCCGTCCGGCTTTCCCTGCGTCAGCAAGGTGTGGGATCGCATTACCGCAAAGCGCCTGGGGCAGGATGCGCCGCAGCCCGGTCTGGCTGGCCTGCGCAATCCCGATTTTCTGAATGCCGCGCTGTTCAAGGACAATGTGCTCGGTCCGTACAGCCGCGTGTTTCGGGATCACGCCGGGTGCTTCGTGTTCGAGTTCCAGTCGATGCGCGGCAAAGATCTGCCCGATCCGCTGCAATGGGCCGATCAGCTGGATGATTTTCTGGGTGAGCTGCCACGCGACTTTCGGTATGCCGTCGAGCTCCGCAATCCGGAGCTGCTGACGCCTATCCACGGCGAGGTGCTGAAACGGCACGGCGTGGCGCATGTGTTCAACTCATGGACGGAAATGCCGCCGATCGGCGAGCAAATTGATCTCGGGTGGACCTGCACCACGACCTTCACGGTGGCGCGCGCGCTTCTGAAGCCGGGCCGCCGTTACAGCGATGCGGTGAAGCAGTTCCAGCCGTATGATCGCGTGCAAGAACCTCAGCCCGCCCTGCGGCGCGACCTGTTGCAGTTGATCAACACGTCGCTGCGGCGCCGGATCGAAGCCTTCATCCTGGCGAACAACCGGGCCGAGGGGAATGCGCCGGGCACGATACGAGCCGTCGCGCGCATGTGGCTGGAGGGTGACGCCGAGACTTCTTGACTAGATCAGGCTGCCGCGCAGCTCGAGCTCGCCTTGCACCGGCACCCGGCCGCTGCGGTAGCGGTCCATCATCCCGCTTTGATTCTCGAATCCATGCTTGCGTCGTAACTTTTCGATGCGACGCGTCAGTGCTCGCGTGTACTCACGCGGCGCACCGGCTTGCCGGGCATAGGCCCGCTGGTAGCGCGGCACCAGCTCGGGAAAATGCTCGCCCAGCAGAGGCAGGAAGCGGTCGCGCACCGCGGCGTACAGCCGTAGCGCCCCCGCATGCACGAAGCGCGCGCCCGCTGCGCGGGCCGCGGCGAACAGTGTGTCCAGATGGGCGACGTCGTCCGTGATGCCGGGAAGGACCGGGGCGACGATCAACCCGGCGTTGACGCCCGCATCCACGAGCTTGCGTAAGGCGCGGAGTCGCGCCGCCGGGACGGGTGAGCGCGCCTCGAGCTTGCGCGCCAGCCGAGCGTCGGCCGTAATCAGCGAGACGTGGACCTGGAGCTCGTTGCGCTCCTGCAGCCGGACCAACAGGTCGCAGTCGCGCGCGATGAGCGGACTCTTGGTGATGATGCCGAACGACAATCCTTCGCAGCGCGTCAGGCGCTGCAACACCGCCCGCGTGACGCGGAAACGGCGCTCGGCCGGTTGATAAGGATCGGTCGCCGTCCCGATGACGATGCATTCGCCGATCGGTACGCGCTTGAGATCGACCTCGAGCGCACCGACCACGTGTTCCTTGACGAAGATCCGCTTCTCGAACGCTTCCCAACCGTGTGCCCCGCGGTAATCCGCGAACTCGGCGTCGGTCAACTTGCCCGCGTCGTGCGCGCGTTCGACGACGTAGCGATGGGTGTAACGCGCGTAACAGTAGCTGCACCCGAACTCACATCCGACGTACGGATTGAGCGACCAGTAATCCATCCCCGTTGCGGACGGCGGATTGAGCACCCGCTTGGGAGTCAGCGAAACGAACCTGGTGCCGCGGAGGCGCTGGTCGAGGACGGCGTCGGACAGTCGGCCCGTCTGACGGTCGGACTGCAACAGCGGGATCTGCTCAGCCACAACGAGCCCACCGCACTGCAGGCACACGATACACCCGGATTGGTGCGCGGTCTTGGCGCCGCAGTCAGGACACGGAGGAGTCTTGGGAGGGGCTTCCCGGGGCTTGCGCACTGCCATGACACCACCGAATATAACCCGAAGATCGTGCTCAGCAACCGCGACTACACAGGCCTCGCGAAGCGCCTCCAGCCGTAATACACGGGCACGCCGAGCAGCACGAGTGCCAGCCCAAGCATCGCGTAGGTGCGGGTCGTCGGCTGCACCAGGAGGTCAATCGCGATCAGGCTGGTCAGGCCGATGTAGAACGCAGGCAATACCGGATATCCCGGTGCTCTTACGGGGCGCGGGATGTCCGGTCGCTTCTGCCGCAGGCGGAACAGGCCGAAGGTGGTGACCGCGTAGAACATGACGGCGGCGAAGATCACGAAGTTGAGCAGCTGGCCGTACGTGCCTGACAGGCATAAGACGCAGGTCCAGATCGCCTGGGCGATCAATGCAAGCGCTGGCGTCCTATATGTGGGATGCAGATTGGCTGCCGATTTGAAGAACAGAGTGTCGGTGGCCATCGCGTAGTAGACTCGCGCGCCCGACAGGATCAGTCCGTTATTGCAACCGAACGTCGAAATCATGATCGCGACGGCCATGATGTACAGGCCGGGTGCGCCGAACATCGCCTGCAACGCCGCCGTGCCGACGCGGTCCTGCGGCGCATGTGCGATCGCGTCGGCGGGAAGTACGACCAGGTAGGCGACGTTGGCAAGGACGTACAGCGTCGTCACCGTCAGCACGCCGGCTGCCATGGCGAACGGCAAATCCTTCTCGGGGTTCTTGAGCTCGCCAGACGCGAATCCGACGTTGTTCCAGGCGTCCATGGCGAACAGCGAACCGACCATCGCGGCGCCGACCACCGGCAGGATCGCGAGCGTGAGACCGCCGCCCGCCCAGAAGTTCGCGCCGAAGTTGGCGGCAATCGCCTGGGCGTTCCGCCCAATGGTGATCCCCAGCAGAATCAGTCCTGCCAGGGCGGCGGTCTTGATAGCTGTCAGTGTCGTCTGGATGAACGCCGCGGTGCGCACGCCGCGCACATTGATCCAGGTGAGCAGCACGATCGAGACGATCGCAAAGATGCGTTGCGGCGAAACGCCCACGGCGATATCGCCGATCGGTTGCGGCAGATGCAGCGTCGAGCCGAGGCCGGGGATCACGTCGGGGGAGAGACCGGGCCAGAGCACCGAGGTGAAGCGCGCGAACGCGACGGCGACCGCCGCGATCGTGCCGGTCTGAATCACGACGAACAGCGTCCAGCCGTACAGGTAGCCAAACAGCGGCGAAATCCCCTCGCGCAGATAGATGTAGTTGCCGCCCGCCTTCGGGTACATCGCAGCCAGTTCCCCGTACGACAGCGCGCCGAGCAGCGTGACGACCCCCGACAGCAGCCACACGACGAGCAGCAGGCCCGGTGAATGCACCTGACGCAGGATATCGGCCGATACGATGAAGATGCCGGACCCGATCATGGATCCGACGACGAGCGCGGTCGCGTCGAGCCGCGAAATCGCTCGCACGAACTCGACCCGCGGAGGCTGTCCGGGGGTGGGGGTAGCAGTCATGGCGATAACCTAGTGGTCGTTTCCGAGGGCCGCTATCTTTCGCCACCCATCGCCCTGTGAGGAATCGTGCGCCTCCTGCCGCGAGAAGAGGAATTCTTCGACCTCTTCACCGAAGTGGCCAACCGCAACAAAGAAGCCGCGGACTTCCTGCGGAGACTGTTCGAAGCTCCCGCCGACCGCCGCACGCCGCACATCGAGGCGCTCAAGCGGCTGGAGCACGAGGCCGATCAGGTGACGCACGAAGTCGTCAACCGCCTCGACCGCACGTTCATCACGCCGCTCGACCGCGAAGACATTCACCAGCTCGCCTCCGATCTGGATGACGTGATGGACGCGATGGACGGCACCGCCCGCCGCGCGCAGATCTTCCGCCTCGGCGCACCACCCCAGGGCGTGCTGCGGATCGTCGAAGTGCTGCAGCGGATGATGGGCGTGCTGCTGGAAGCGGTCAGCCGGCTCAAGAAGGGCGATGACGTCATGAAGTATTGCATCGAGGCGAAACAGCTGGAGGAAGAAGGCGACGCGATCTATCACGAGGCGCTGGGCCAGCTCTTCGAGAAGGAGCGTGACGCCATCGAGCTGATCAAGTGGAAGGAGATTTACGACAATCTGGAGGGCACGCTCGACCAGGCCGAAGACGTCGCGAACGTGGTCGAGTCCATCACGATCAAGCACGCCTGATGGCGGCCTCCGTCTGGTTCGTCCTGGCGATTCTGGTCGTCGCCCTCACCTTCGATTTCATCAATGGGTTTCACGACGCGGCCAACTCGATTGCCACCGTCGTGTCGACGCGTGTGCTCTCGCCGACCGCCGCGGTCGTGTGGGCGGCGTTCTGGAACTTCGTGGCGGCGTTCGTATTCGGCACCGCCATCGCGAAGACGGTGGGCAAGGGGCTGATCGATCTCAGCGTCGTTGATTCGACCGTCGTGCTGGGCGGGCTACTCGGGGCAATCATCTGGGACCTCGTGACCTGGTGGCTGGGACTCCCGACCTCGTCGTCGCACGCGTTGATCGGTGGCTACGCGGGTGCAGCAGTCGCCAAGTCCGGCTTTTCGGCGATCATCGCCAGCGGTTGGACCAAGACGCTCGTGTTCATCGTGGTCGCGCCGGTGATGGGATTCGTCCTGGCGCTGGCGCTCACGGTGGCGTTGTCGTGGTTGTTGCGACGATCACTGCCCCGACGAGTGGACAAATCGTTCAGAGTCCTGCAGCTCGTCTCCGCGGCGGCCTACTCACTGGGTCACGGAACGAACGACGCGCAGAAGACGATGGGCATCGTCGTGGCCTTGTTAGTCTCCAGCCAGGCACTCTTCGTGAACTTCCCGATCCAGGCGTTTCACCTCACCAACGCCGATAAGATTCCGACGTGGGTCATTCTCGCCGCGCACGCCGCGATCGGCTTGGGCACGATGGCAGGCGGCTGGCGCATAGTGAAAACGATGGGCCAGCGGATCACGAAACTGACGCCTTTCGGGGGGTTCTGCGCGGAGACGAGTGGGGCGATCACGCTGTTCATCGCGTCCCACTTCGGCATCCCCGTGAGCACCACGCATACGATCACCGGCGCGATCACCGGCGTCGGAGCGGCGCAGCGCGTCTCGGCAGTCCGGTGGGGTGTCGCCGGGCGGATTGTGTGGGCCTGGGTCGCGACGATCCCGGCGGCCGCCGGCATCGCCGGGCTGAGCTATCTACTACTGCGGGCGGTCGTCTAGACTCAGTCGAGCTTCAGCGTGAGCACGCGCCGCTCGGTCATTTCCTCGATGGCGTAGCGCACTCCCTCGCGGCCCAGGCCGGATGCCTTGGCGCCGCCGTACGGCAGCCGGTCGATACGAAATCCGGGGATATCGTTGCCATTGACGGCGCCGACGTCCAGCTCGGCGTGCAGCCGGAACATGGTCTGCACGTTGGTCGTGAACACCCCCGCCTGTAGTCCGTACGGAGACGCGTTCGCCCAGGCGATGGCATCGCTCACGTCGCGGTACGGCGTCACCGTCACGAGCGGCGCGAACACTTCTTCGGAGTTGACCTTCATGTCGGCGCTGGTGTGCAGCAGCACGGTCGGCTCCAGGACGACGCCACTGCGTTTGCCGCCCAGCGCGATGTCCGCGCCAGCCGAGGTGGCCTCCTTGATCCAGCGCTCGACGCGCTCGGCGGCCTCCGGAGAAATCATCGGCCCGACGTCGGTGTGATCGTCGAGCACGTCGCCGACCTTGAGCTGCTTCACCTTCTCGACCAGCAAATCGAGGAATGCCTGGTAGACGCGCTCGTGTACATAGATGCGCTGGGTCGAGATGCACGACTGGCCCGCGTATGTAAAGCCTCCGATCGCGCAGCGCGCGGCGGCCCACGTAAGGTCTGCGTCCGGCTCGACGATGACAGCGGCGTTGCCGCCCAGCTCGAGCAGCACACGTTTACTGCCAGCCTTGGCACGGATCGCCCAGCCGGCTTTGGCACTTCCTGTGAAGGTGATCAATCGCACGCGCGGGTCCTCGATGAGGATCTGCGCGACTTCCACATGACAGGGAACGATGTTCACCGCGCCGTCCGGATAGCCGGATGCCTTGACGAGATCGCCGAGGCGGAGCGTTGTGAGCGGATCCTGAGGCGGCGGTTTCAGGGTGATCGTCGCGCCGCACGCCATGGCGGGGGCGATTTTGTGGGCCGCGAGGAGTATCGGGAAGTTGAACGGTGTGATCCCGGCGATCGGCGACAGTGGGAAGCGGCGCGTGATGGCGATGCGGCCCTTGCCCCAGGGAACGACGTCGGCAGGCAGCACTGCACCGTCAATCCTTGTGGCTTCTTCCGCACCGTCGCGGAACACGAAGATCGCGCGATCGATCTCGGTCTTGGCCTGCGCGATCGGCTTGCCCGCCTCGAGCGCCAACGTCCGGGCGAACTCCGCGCGCGCCGCTTCCAGCCCGTCGGCGATCTTGCGCAATGCGGCGGCGCGAGCATACGCGGGCAGGTCGCGACAGGCGCGTGTCGCCGCCACATTAGCGTCGAGCGCGGCCCGCACTTCCTCCGGCCCTGCGAGCGACACCACGCCGACTTCGCTGCCGTCGTGCGGCGCGCGAATCACGGATGTCTCGCGCTCCTTGCCCTTCTGTTTGGTCGTCATCCTCAATCAGTGAACAAGCGACGCAGGGCGCGCTCGGTCTCGGCCAGGGCCTCCTGGAAGTGTTGCAGGTCTTCGCCGAAC
>DATGVC010000149.1:0-13609 GCA_035300745.1 Gemmatimonadales bacterium
CATCGCGACGAGCGGGCTCAGATCGAAAGCGCCTAACGGCGGCACGACCCGGCGGATCGGCTCGACGAACCAATCGGTGAGGATGTAGGCGGGCCGCACCCACCGTGAATAGCGGAACATGCCGAACCACGCGGCGATCACCCGAACGATCAACGCGGCAAACAGGATGCGGTAGGCGAGGTCCACGATCAGCCCGAACGTGCCGCGTGGGCCGCCGCTCGCCGCGGCCTGAGCCGTCTGAAACGTCGCGACCAGCCAGCCGGCCAGCGACAACAGCACGATTCCAGCGACCGCGGTGAGGACGACGAGCCAGCCGCCGGCGTGCGTGGGGTTGCCTCCCATGCGTACCAACCGCCGCTCGACTGGCCGCATGATCGGATCCGTTGCCGACCGCAGGGTCCGGCCGAAGACGCCGAAGGGCGACACTCGCCTCGTGCGAATGAGCCATGAGCCCAGGGCGACAAAGGCGGACAACACAACGAGACCAAATACGCTGTAGCGAAGGATCATCAAGCGCCGTAGGCAGCGGCGACGATCCGCTCCTGCTCGGCTTTGTGCGCGGCGGGATAGCCCTCCGCGGGACTCGAGCGCTCGGGCCGGGAGACGTCCAGCAGTGTCACACCCGGCGACAGCACGTCGCGAATCTTCGGCATTACGAACTTCCGCGCGCCCATGTTGCGCGGCTCCTCCTGAACCCACACGACTTCCTTGAGATTGGGATAGCGACGCCCGTATTCGCCAATCTCGCTCCCCGGGAACGGATAGAGCAGCTCGACACGCCCAATCTTGACGTGCGGTGTCTCGGCGCGCCGAGGCGACGCGATGATGTCGTAGTAGATCTTGCCGCTGCACAAGAGCAGGCGCGTCACCTTCTCGGGCCAGGTACGATCGCGGTCCCACACCACCGTCCGGAACCTGCCGAGCACCAGGTCATCGCGCTGTGAGTTCGCCGCGGGCAGCCGCAACAGGCTCTTCGGGGTCATCACCACGAGCGGCCGAATCTCGCCGTGCAGTGCCTGGCGCCGCAGCAGATGGAAGTACTGCGCCGGCGTCGTGCAGTTGGCCACGCGGATATTGCCCTCGGCGCCGAGCGCGAGGAAACGCTCGAGTCGAGCACTGGAGTGCTCGGGTCCCTGACCTTCATAGCCATGGGGGAGCAGCAGTGTGAGCCGCGACGTCTCGCCCCATTTCGCCAGCCCGGCGATCAGGAACTGATCAATGATCACTTCGGCGCCGTTGGCGAAATCGCCGAACTGCGCTTCCCAGAGCACCAGCGCGTTCTGTGCCTCCACAGCGTAGCCGTACTCGAATCCCAGGCACGCGTACTCGGAGAGCGGGCTGTTGTGGAGCTCGAACGCGCTCTTGGCATCGGGAAGATGCTGGATCGGCGCATGGCGCTTGCCGGTGTGGATGTCGTGCAACACGAGGTGTCGCTGACTGAACGTGCCGCGCTCGGTGTCCTGGCCCGTCAGGCGGATCGGCGTGCCCCCCCCCTCCACCAGCAACGACGCAAAAGCGAGCGCTTCCGCGTGCGCCCATTCGATGCCCTCCTTCGACGTGAGCGAGTCGCGCCTGCGCTCCAGCTGCTTCAGCAGCTTGGGATGTACCGTGAAGCCGTCCGGAACGGCGAGCAGCTCGTCATTGAGCTTGGTCAGAAGCTCGGCCGTCACCGCGGTACGAGGTTCGGGGGCGCTCTCGGGCTTGATGCGCTGCGGTTCCTCCGTCCGTTGGCCGGATTTGACCGCCTGCTGCACCTCGGTGAGACGCTGGTACGCGGCTTCCGCGTCGGCCTCGGCCTGCGCTCCGTCCACGACGCCTTCGCTCACCAGCTGCGCGGCGTACTTCTCGCGCACGCTCGGCGTCTGCTTGATGCGCTCGTACATCACCGGCTGCGTGTACGCAGGCTCGTCGGCTTCGTTGTGACCGTAGCGGCGGTAGCCGACCAGATCGATCACCACGTCGGCATGGAATTTCTCACGATACATCATCGCGAGTCGCACCGCCGCCAGGCACGCTTCGGGGTCGTCCGCATTGACGTGGACGATCGGCGCGTCAAAGCCTTTGGCGAGATCGCTCGAGTAATCGGTCGATCGGCCTTCGCGCGGATCCGTGGTGAAGCCGATCTGGTTGTTGAGAATCAGATGGATCGTCCCGCCGGTCGTGTAACCCCGCAGCCGCGCCAGGTTGAACGTCTCGGCGACGACCCCCTGGCCTGCAAAAGCGGCGTCCCCGTGCAGCAACACCGGAAGCGCGACGTTCACGTTGTGTTCCGTCGCTGCGCCGCTGCGGTTTGTCTGGTTGGCGCGCGCGCGTCCCTCGACGACCGGATTCACCGACTCGAGATGGCTGGGATTGGGCGACAGCGTGACGGCCATGTCCTTGCCGCTGGCCGTGTGGTACACGCCTTCCGCGCCGTGGTGGTACTTCACGTCGCCGGTGCCGGCGTTCCAACCTTCGGATTCCGCCGTTTCCTCCCGACGCCCACCTTCGAACTCCGCCAGGATCGTTTCGTACGACACGTTGACGACGTGCGCCAGCACGTTGAGGCGCCCACGATGCGCCATCCCGATTACCGTTTTGCGGGTCCCATGCGCCGCGGCGAGCTCGATCGTGAAATCGAGCATCGGCACGGTCATGTCGAGCCCTTCGATCGAGAATCGTTTTTGGCCGAGGTAGGCCTTGTGAAGGAAGCGCTCGAGCGTGTCCACGGCCGTTAGACGCGCCAGCAGCTGCTTTTTTCCGTCGGCTGAAAGCGGTCGCCGGTGCTGCCCCGATTCGATCACTTGCCGCAGCCACAGCCGCTCTTCATGGCTGCCGATGTGCTCGACTTCGTAGGCGATCGTGCCGCAGTAGGTCGCGCGCAGCGCGGGAAGTGCCTCGGCGAGCGTCTGTCCCGGCACATAGATGCGGAGGACGTCCGCGGGGATGCGCGCCATGATTTCCGGCGTGAGCCCCAGACGGCCGATGTCGAGCGAGGGATCGCCCGGCGGCTCGCTGCCGAGGGGATCGAGATGCGCGGCGAGGTGGCCGAAGTTTCTATGGGCCCGGACCAGCGCGTAGGCCGCCGCGACGTACTTCAGATCGTCCACCGTCCCTTGGGGAAGGGGGACGGGGGAAGGGGGAAGGGTTCTACGAGCCGGTTCCGTCGCCGCTACAGAAGTGGTGTACCCTTCCCCCGTCCCGCTTCCCCCTTCCCCTTTCGTCAGGCTCTCCGTCACTCGCTCGTAAAACCGCTCCTCTCCCTGCAAGAGCGAATCGAGCGTCCGGAGAAACATTCCGGACTCGGCGCCCTGGATGATGCGATGGTCGTACGTGCTCGTGATCGTGATGATCTTGGCAGCGGCGATCTCGCGGATCGTGCCGGTCGCGATGATCGAGCCCTGGCCTTTCATCAGGCGCGGGACTGAGGCCACGGTGCCTAGCGTCCCGGGATTGGTGAGTTGCATCGTGCCACCCGCAAAGTCGTCGGGCATCAGGCGGTTGGCCCGCGCCTTCTCGACCAGCGCCTCGTAGGCGGTATGGAAGGCCGCGAAATCCATCGTTTCGGCGTGCTTGATCACCGGGACGAGCAGCGCCCGGCTGCCATCCTTCTTCTCGACGTCCACCGCTAGCCCCAGGCCGATCGCGCCCGGATCCACCCGGTGCGGCTTGCCGTCGATTTCCTGGAAGGCATGGGTCATCACCGGGAAGCGCTTGGCGGCCTGCACGATCCCGTACCCGATGAGGTGGGTGAACGAGACCTTCTTGCCGCTCGCGGCCAGCTGGGCATTGAGCGTCTTGCGGCGCGCGTCGAGCGTGGTGGCCGACATGTCGCGGAACGAAGTGGCGGTGGGAACGGTGAGCGAGTCCGTCATGTTGGCGACGAGCCGGGCGGCGGGGCCCGTTATGGGAGTCGCTCCCGGGGGAAGGGGGACGGGGGAAGAGGGAAGGGTACTGCCCGAGACGGTGTACCCTTCCCGCGTCCCCTTTCCCTCTTCCCGAATGACCTGGGACCGATCCGTCGGAATGATTGGGAGTTCGCCGTGGCTGCCGTTATCAAAAAGCGTCCGCCACTCCGGCCCGACCGACGCCGGGTCGCGCAGGTAGTCCTCGTACATGGCCTGTACGAAGGCCGCGTTGTGGGTGCCGAAAACGAATTCGCTCACGGTCTGGAATCTACACGGTATCTTATGTCGCAGTATGCCATTCCTATTTCTTCTCTTCCTCACGAGCCAGTCCGATTCGAGTCTTCGATCCCAGGTTGAAGCGCGCATCGTCCGGGCACCCGCGCGGGCGATCGGTGTCTACTATCGCGATCTGACGACCGGCGACACCCTAACTGTCGGCGCAGCCACACGGTTCCATGCGGCGAGCACGATGAAGCTTCCGGTGATGATCCAGCTGTTCCGCGACCGCGATGCCGGTCTCCTGTCGCTGGATGATTCGATCATCGTCACGAACACGTTTCGCTCGGTCATGGACAGCTCACCCTACCAGCTCGACACCAAGGACGACTCCGATTCATCCCTCTACAAGCGTGTCGGCCGGCGCGCCTCGATTCGGGAGCTGATCGAGCTGATGGAGACGGTCTCCAGCAATCTCGCGACCAACCTGCTGATCGCGAAGGTGGACGCGAAGCGCGCCAACGCGACCGCACACGCGCTCGGCGCGGACTCGATCCTGGTGTTGCGCGGAGTCGAAGACGGGAAAGCCTATCGCGCCGGTCTGAACAACACGACGACCGCGCGCGACCTCGGCGTGTTGCTCGCCGCGATCGCGAACGGGAAAGCGGCGTCTGCGGCATCCTGTCGAGACATGCTTGCCATTCTCGGCCGGCAGCAGTTCAACGAAGGGATTCCGGCCGGACTGCCGGCGGGAACGCGCGTCTATCACAAGACCGGCTGGATCGGGCAGGTCGTCTATCACGACGCGGCGCTGGTTGAGCCGGCCGGTCACGGCCGGTATGTCCTTGTCGTGTTGACGGGCGGGATTCAGAAGGACGAAGACTCCTACGCGCTGGTGCGCGACCTATCACGGCTCGTATTCGACGCTTGGAGGTGACGATGAAACTGATCACGACCATCGTGCGGCCCGAGGTGCTGCCGGAAGTGAAGGCGGCGCTGTTTCGGGCCGGCATCACCGGCATCACGCTGAGCCGCGTGAGCGGCCACGGCGGCGAGCACGAGATCGTCAGCCAGTACCGGGGTACGACCCTCGTCATGGAATTCCATGAGAAAGTGAAAATCGAGATGGTGTGCTCGGAGCCGTTCGTGCAACCGTGCATCGACGCGATTCTCTCGTCTGCCCGCACCGGAGAGGTGGGAGACGGCAAGATCTTCGTGCAGCCAATCGAGCGGGTGATTCGCATCCGCACCGGCGAACAGAACAACGACGCGCTCACCGCGGTGAACGCTCAAGAGGTGCAGCAGGCGGCGTTGCGCGCCGCCGACGAAGCGTGATGCAGACACCGGCCATAAGCGCCGGCGATACCGCGTGGGTGCTCGCCTCGAGCGCCCTGGTCCTATTGATGACGGTCGGGCTGGCCTGCTTCTACAGCGGGCTGGTTCGCTCCAAGAACTCCCTCAATACGATGATGATGAGCATCGTGGCGATGGGCGCGATCGGCGTGTTGTGGGTGCTGATCGGCTACTCGCTCGCATTCGCTCCCGGATCGCGGTGGCTCGGCGGTCTCTCGTGGGTGATGTTCAAGGGTGTGGGGCTCGATCCGAACCCCTATGCGCCGACGATCCCGCACCAGGCGCACGCGGTCTATCAAGCGATGTTCGCGGTGATCACGCCGGCGCTCGTCTCCGGCGCCATCGTCGAGCGGATGCGGTTCCGCGCCTATCTCGCCTTCCTCGTACTGTGGTCCGCGCTCGTGTATGCCCCGCTGGCGCACTGGGTGTGGGGGGCGGGCGGCTGGCTCCAAAAGATGGGCGCGCTCGACTTCGCGGGCGGCACGGTGGTGCACGTGAGTGCCGGCGTCTCGGCGCTCGTGGCCGCTTGGTTCCTGGGACCGCGCCGCGATTTTCGCCGCATGCCGCTGTCGCCGCACAACGTGCCGCTGGTCCTGATCGGCGCGGGTCTGCTGTGGTTCGGCTGGTTCGGCTTCAACGCGGGATCGGCGCTTGCGGCGAACGGGACTGCGGCGCTCGCATTTGTGAACACGAACGCCGCGGCAGCAGCCGCCGTGCTCACGTGGGCCGTGCTTGATTCGATGCGCACGGGAAAGATCACCGCCGTCGGCGCGGCTACCGGCGCCGTTGTTGGTCTCGTCGGAATCACACCGGCGGCGGGATACGTCACCGCGCCCGCGGCACTTGCCATCGGCGTGCTGAGCGTCCTCATCAGCTACTTCGCGATTCAGCTGCGCTCCAGGAGCAGGCTCGACGATTCGCTCGACGTCTTCTCCTGCCACGGCCTGGCGGGAATGGGCGGTGCGCTGCTCACCGGCGTGTTCGCCACGAAGCTCGCGAATCGGGGGGGCAATGACGGGTTGTTCGCGGGGAACCCGGGTCAGATGCTGGTACAGCTGTATGCGGTGCTGGCGGCCGTGCTCATCGCCGCGGTCGGAACGATCGTGATTCTCGCGATCGTGCGCGCGACGTTGGGCACGCGGGCGACAATTGGGGATGAAATGATCGGACTCGACCTGAGCGAACACGGGGAAGAAGCGTACTTCGGCGGCGAAGCGGCGCTCGGCGGCAGCGCGCTGGCCCAGAGCGTGATCGTGGCGGAGGACCCGGGGCCCCCTAGCTGACGCGCCGAGTCTTTCTTCTCATGAAATCCATGAGAATGAACTGGCCCAGCGTCATCGTGTTCGTGAAGTAGGCTTTGCCGCGGCAGATCGCGGAGACCTTCTTCACGAACTCGACCAGGCTGCGGTCGCGCGCCAACATGAAGGTGTTGATGAGAATGCCGCTGCGGCGGCACAGCGCGACTTCGCGATACGTTGCCTGGAGGATGTGCGGGTCCAGGCCCATCGAGTTCACGTAGATCCGGCCGTCCGGCTGCGTCAGCGCGGATGGCTTGCCATCCGTGATCATGATGATCTGCCGCATGTCCTTGGGCTGACCCATCAGGATGCGGCGCGCAAGTTTCAGACCTTCGGTCGTGTTGGTGTGATACGGCCCCACCTGCGCATGCGCGAGCTGTCCGATCGGGATCTCTTCTGCGGTGTCATGAAACAGCACCACGCGCAGCGTGTCGCCGGGGAACTGCGTGCGAATCAGATGCGTCAGCGCGAGTGCGACTTTTTTCGCGGGCGTGAAGCGGTCCTCGCCATACAGAATCATCGAATGCGAGCAGTCGAGCATCAGCACTGTCGCCGATGACGAGCGGTACTCGGCCTGGTGCACCATCAGGTCGTCGTATTCGAGATTGATCGGCACGCCGAGGCCCTCGCGCTTCAGCGCGTGCGACAGTGTCGCGTTCACGTCGAGATTGAGGGTGTCGCCGTATTCGTAGCGCTTGCTGGCGGCCTCGGCCTCGACACCGGTCGCCAGGTGCTCCGTCTCGTGCGCGCCGAAGCTCGACTTTCCGATGCTGCCGAGCAGATGCTTCAGCGTCCGGTAGCCGAGGAAGTCGATGCCGCGGTCGGTGAGGTTGAACTGCACCTGCTGCGCCGCTTCTTTGGCCATGCCGCCGGGGCCGAGTACGGGCTGCTGCGCGCCCGGCATCTTGGGTGCCTGCTGGAGATTGAGGTATCCCTCGTCGATCAGCTTCTGGACGATCTGATCGAGCAGATCGGCAAGCTGTTTCTGCAGCTCCTGGTCCTTCTGCGCGTCGCCGGTCGATTCGCCGCGCAGGACGTTCAGCATGTCGGGCGTGAGCTGGCCCGAGTCCATCAACGCCTGGAGAATCGCCTGGCGCAGCGCGTCGAGTGAGCGATCGGGATCTTCCTCGCCGAACTCTCCCCAGAACGGATGTGAGTACGGGCCTCCCGCGAACCCGGACTGCAACAGGAAGTCGGCGAGCTGATCGAGCAACGCCTGGAGGTTGAGCGTCTCGAGCAGACCTTTGACATAGCGGCTATACGTCGTGTAGCGCATCGATTGCTAATCTAGCACGAAGTGGTGACCACGAAGGCATCGTGCTCGTGCCGCACGCGAATGGCGGTGAAATCGGGGATCGTCGCGTCGGCGCCGGTGAGATCCCGTGCGGGGAGCATCGTAGTGAGCGCGATAACACGGGCGCCCGCGCTTCGGGCCGCCGCGACACCTGCCGGGGCGTCTTCGAACACCACGCAGGCCGCCGCGTCGAGTGCGAGGCGTTTCGCTCCGAGTTGGTAGCCGTCGGGGGCGGGTTTTCCTTGTGCGACATCTTCGCTAGTCACCACGATCTGCGGCACCGGCAGTCCGACGGACGTCAGTCGCAGCTCGGCGAGTGCCCGTCCACACGACGTGACGACAGCCCAGCTGCCCATCGGGAGGAGCGCCAGGAGCTCGCCGGCACCTGGAACGGCGGTGAGGCCAGCGACATCCCCGAGCTCCGCCGCGTCAATCCACGCCGCCTCCCGATCCGCCTCGAGATAGGGAGCCGCGGCCTTTACGGTGTCGCGCGAGCGGCGCCCATGCGCGATCCGCAGGACTGTCTCGGGATCGAGGTGATGGCGGAAGGCCCAGCGGCGGCAGATTCGCTCGACGACCGCGCGTGAGTCGACGAGCACGCCGTCGAGGTCGAAGAGAAAGCCCGAACAACGGACTTGCACAGTCCTTAATTTGGTGCCATGACCGAGGCCGCGCGACGCTACGGACTTGGGGCGTTTGCCCACCGCAACTTCCGTCTCTTCTTCATCGGCCAGGGCATCTCGCTCGTCGGCACGTGGATGCAGAACGTCGGCGAGGGATGGCTGATCCTCACGCTGACCAATTCCCCCTTCTACGTCGGTTTGACGGCCGCCCTGAGCTCGCTCGGCGTCCTGTTGTTCAGCCTGTACGCCGGCGTGATCGCCGACCGCGTGGACAAGCGTCGCGTCATCATCCTCATGCAGGTGGCGTTCATGATCGAGGCGTTTACCGTCTCGATCCTCGTTTGGACTGGCGTCGTCGCGGTCTGGCAGGTGCTCGTGCTCGCGACCATTCTCGGCATTGCGAGCGCGTTCGACATCCCGATGCGCCAGTCGTTCATCATCGAAATGGTCGGCAAGGACGACCTGATGAACGCGATCGCGCTGAACTCGTCGCTCTTCAACGGCGCGCGGGTGATTGGGCCGGCGCTCGCGGGATTCCTGATCGGTGCGGTCGGGATCGCGTGGTGCTACTTCCTCAACGGCCTGAGCTATATCGCGGTGATCGCTGGGTTGCTGTTAATGCGGCTGCCTCTGAGTCCGCGGCCCACCAAGACCACGTCCACGTGGACCGGCTTCCGCGAGGTGCTCACCTACCTGCGGAGCGACCGGCGGGTCCGAACGCTGATGCTCCTGACCGCCATTCTGAGCGTGTTTGGCTTCCCGTACATCGCGATGATGCCGGTCTTCGCGCGCGACGTGCTTCACCGTGGCGCAGCGGGCTATGGGGCGCTCACATCATCAATTGGAATCGGTGCTGTGATCGGGGCACTCGGCGTCGCGCTGATGTCCGGCCGGATCCGCAGGCGCGGCCGGCTGATGCTGGTTGGCGGCACCGCGTTCGGCGTGCTGCTCATGGCGTTCGCCGCCTCGCGCGCGCTGGGCCTTTCCATGGTGCTGCTCGCGCTGGCGGGATGCGCGATGATCGTGAACAACTCGATCGGCAACACACTGCTCCAGACGAGCGCGCCCGACCACCTACGGGGACGCATCATGGGGTTCTACTCGTTCGTCTTCGTGGGAATGGCGCCCTTCGGCGCGTTTTTCTTCGGGTTGGTCGCGGAGCACATCGGGGTGCCGACGACACTCGCCGCCGGCGGGGCGATCGTGGCTCTCGCCGTTACGATCGCGGGGTGGGTGGAGCCGTCCATCCGCGCCGCCTGACCTCCGCGACAATCAGGTCGGCCGCCCCGTCGAATCCGAGTCGCTCGGCGTTCAAGACCACATCGTACTGCGTAAGGTCCTGCCGGTCGCGTCCGTAATGCATCTTGACGTACTGGTCGCGGTGCTGATCGGTCTCGTCAATCACCTTGTCGACCTTCGCCGCATCCACGCCGAGTCGCTCGATCGCGATTCTCCTGCGGAACGGTTTGGACGCGACCACATAGACGTGGAGCGCATTGGGCCGCGTCGCGAGGACCGCCTGCGCGCCGCGCCCGACGAGCACCACCCGCCCGTCGGCCGCGGCTTCGGCGATCACGCGCTCCGTCATCTTGACGAGCTCCTCTTCTTCCGTCTCGACGGGCGGCGGAGAGCCACCGGTGCTGATGAACATCTCCGGCGACGCCACGGCGAGGGTCCGCGCCAGCCGCTCGAGCAATCCCGGCGTGCGCTCTTCCCGCCTCGCCACCTCGTCGGGCGACAACCCCGCGAGGTGCGCCACCTGATCGACGAACTCGTTGTCGATCAGCGTCCAGCCTCCGCCGAGGCGCTCGACGACCAGGCGCGCGATCTCCGACCCGCCCGATGCGTACTGGCGCGTGATCGTGACGAGCGGCTTTACCGCTACGGCTGTCGCAGATTGCGTCGCAGATCTCCGATGTTCAGCATCGGGATGCCGCCCTGCGTGGGCACGAGGATGACGAGGTTGTTGGACGCCTTGAGGTCGCGCAGCACGTCGAAATACTGCCGCGTCAGCGCCTCGGGCGTCAGCGTTGTGTTGAGGAGGCGCTGCTGTTCGGCCTGTAGCCGTGCCACTTCGACGCGGTGCCGTTCCGTCTCTACCTGTTGCTCCTGCGCGATCTTGTTGTTGATCGCCTGGACCACCTGCGCGGGCGGTTGCAAGTCGCGCAAGAAGAACGCCGTCACGGTGGCGATCCGGAAGGGCGGGCCACCGGCGCGCGGCTGGGTGACCAGCGCGGAGTCCACGAGCTTTTCCATGGTGGTGGCGATCTGGGTGCGCTTGGCGATGTCGTTGATGGAGTACTGCACCATGGCATCGCGCACGCCTTTGCGGATCGCATTGCGGACCGCGCTGTGGATCTGGTCCTCGCTGCCGATCTCGGTGTAGATGCGGGGGGCTTGCTGCGGATCGATCTGCCAGCGAATCCCTGCGTCCACGGTCATTCCCATCTGCTCACTGGAGAGGGCCGCGATCTCTTCCACTTGATCGCCCGTGAACGGATACTGCTCTTCCCGCGTCGTGAAGCGCTCCACCGATGACCAGGGCGTGACCATACGGATGCCGGGCAGCAACGGCTTGGGATCCACAAAGCCGAAGGCATGCCGCACCCCGACCTCGCCCGGATTGACGACGACGAGCGCGGAGCCGAGCGCGATGACGATGCCCAACACCAATGCCGCGTAGCTCAGGCCGCGGAGCAAGCCGCCGACTGGGCGCGCGCTGCTGCCTTGCGTGCCGACCGTGGCCGCGCCGAGGCGCAGAAAGAAGGCGACGGCAAGGAGTACGAACCCAAAGACGAGCTTGCCCATGGCGACTCCCGGATGTGAAAGGAGACTACGTGAAGAGGTTGGGTCCTGCGCCTGGACCTTTCGGGAATGGAGGCTTCGGTTCGCTGCGCGCCCGCACGTAGCCGAGCTCCTCGCTTCGGGCAATACGTTTTTCCGCGACGAGGCCTTCGAGCACCAGCTCACACGCTGACACGACCGTCGCGGGATCCTTCTTGGCGGCGAGGCCCACCTGATCGATGAGATCGAGGAGGCCGGGGACGACGGTGAAGCCCTTCAGCAGCGCCTCGGAGCGCTCGTCGGGCGTGATCTTGAGTGCGCCGCCTTCATCGAACCAGTGCACGATGTCGTCCACGTTGGCGCCGCCCACGCGGCCCTCGAACGTACGGCCGGCCGCGCGGCGGATCAGATCCTTGGCGATCGTCTCCGAGCCCTGCAGCTCCCCTTCGTACTCGAGCTCGAGCTTGCCGGTGATGGCCGGCAGCGCGGCGTAGACATCGGAGATGCGCGGGACGACAGTTTTCTCCTTGGTGACAATCGTGCGCCGCTCCGCGTTCGATAGCACGTTGTCGAGCACGCTGATCGGCAGGCGCTGCGACACACCGCTGCGGCGGTCCACGCGCTTGTCCTCCCGCGCCTCGAATGCGATCCGCTCGATCAGCTCGGCCATGAAATCGGGGACGCGAATGGATCGCGGACCCCCCCCCCCGCCGCCATTCCGTTCTACCCATGCTTCTTGCTGCGTAATCGCCGTCCCCAGCTCGACGGTGAGGGGATAATGGGTCGTGATCTCCGAGCCGATCCGGTCTTTGAGCGGCGTGATGATCTTGCCGCGGGCTGTGTAATCCTCCGGATTCGCCGTAAACACCAAGGCCACGTCCAGGTTCAGCCGAACCGGATAGCCTTTTATCTGGACGTCGCCTTCCTGCATGATGTTGAAGAGTCCCACCTGAATCTTGCCCGCGAGGTCCGGCAGTTCGTTGATCGCGAAGATGCCGCGATTGGCGCGCGGCAGCAGGCCGAAATGCATCGTCAACTCGTCGGACAAGAGATGCCCGCCGCGGGCCGCCTTGATCGGGTCGACGTCGCCGATGATGTCGGCGATCGTGACATCCGGCGTCGCGAGCTTTTCGACGAACCGCAGCTCACGCGACAACCAGGCGATCGGCGTGCGGTCGCCGTGCTCGGCGATTAGCTCACGCCCGTACTTGGAGATCGGATCGAAGGGATCATCGTTCACCTCGCTGCCTGCGAGGATGGGAATCTCTTCATCGAGCAGCGAGACGAGCTGGCGCAGGATGCGGCTCTTCGCCTGTCCGCGCAGTCCGAGCAGGATGAAATTGTGGCGCGAGAGGATCGCGTTGACGAGCTGCGGGAGGACGGTCTCTTCGTACCCCACGATCCCCGGGAACAGTGGCGAGCCGTTCTCGAGGAGACAGATGAGGTTTTCCCGCAGTTCATCTTTGACGGTGCGCTGGCGGCGGGCCGGGCTCGCCCACTCCGTGCGCTTCAACTCACCAAGTGTCGTCGCTGGTGTCATGGCTTCGACGTTAAACCCTTCAACCGGTGCTCTGCAACCCTTGCGCTATGCCGCGCACACTTGCCAGCAGCGCCCGGAACACTTCGTTGTCCGGCCGCCCTTCGGCGCGCCACCGCTCCAGCAGGTCGATCTGTAACAGACTCATCGGGTCGACATACGGATTCCGCAGCAGAATCGAGCGCTGCAGCGCCGGGTCGGAGTCGAGCAGCGCTTTCTCCTGCTTCAACGCGAGCACGTTGCCCACGGTGCGTTCGAACTCCGCTCGAATCAGCGGGAAGTAACGCTTGCCCAGCTGCCCGGCGAGGCCCGCGTATCGCGCCGCGATGGTGAGATCCGCGGTGGCGAGCACCATCTCGACATCGTCGACCAGCGCCCGCAGGAACGGCCACTCGCGGATCATCTCGCCGAGCGCTGCGGCGCCGTGGCGCTTAACCGCATGGTCCAGTGCGGCGCCCAGACCGTACCAGCCGGGGAGCAGATGGCGGCTCTGCGTCCAGGCAAACACCCACGGAATCGCGCGCAGCTGCTCGATCTCACCGCCCGGTTCTGTGCTTTGCCGTGACGCGGGGCGGCTGCCGATTTCCATGCGCTGGATGACGTCGATTGGCGTCGCC
>DATGVC010000150.1:0-8931 GCA_035300745.1 Gemmatimonadales bacterium
GCAGCAGTCGAGCAGGATCCGGACGTGCTCGACACCTGGTTCTCGTCCTGGCTCTGGCCGTTCGCGACACTGGGCTGGCCCGAAGACACGCCTGATTTGCAGCGCTTCTATCCCGGTCACACCCTCGTGACGGGCCCCGACATCCTGTTTTTCTGGGTCGCCCGCATGCTGATGTCCGGCTACCACTTCATGGGCAAGACGCCGTTCAGCACCGTGTTCCTGCACGGTATCGTGCGCGACACCAAGCATCGCAAGATGTCGAAGTCGCTCGGCAACGGCATCGATCCGCTCGTCGTGGTCGAGAAATTCGGCGCCGACGCACTGCGCTGGACCTGCATTGCGAACACCGCGCTCGGCCAGGACCTGATTCTCGATCCCGACGATCTCGAGACGACCTTCGCACCGGGCCGCAATTTCGCGAATAAGCTCTGGAACATCGCGCAGTTCGTGCTGACCCAACTCCCCACAAGCGTGCCCACGATCGACGCCGTCGATCGCCGCTCGCTCACGCTCGCCGACCGCTGGATCCTGTCGCGCGCGCAGGCCACCATCCGTGAGGCAACGGCCTCGCTGGAGCAGTTCCGGCTCGATGAAGCCGCCAAGCGCTGCTTCGAGTTCGCCTGGAACGAGCTGGCGGATTGGTATGTCGAGGCCGTGAAGCCGCGGATGAGTGGCGCTCAGGCGCCGACGCCCCAGGCGGTCCTGGCATACTGTCTCGACCTGTCGCTGCGGCTGCTCCACCCTGTCGTCCCTTTCATTACTGAGGAGCTGTGGCAGAAGCTGCCTGGCCGAATGGCGAATGAGCTGCTGGCGACGGCGCCGTGGCCTGCGCCGCGGGCGGAGCTCGAGGATCCGCGGGCGGATCAGGAATTTGCGCGCGTGAAGACGGCGATCGAGCAGATTCGCTCGATTCGGGCGGAGTACCGCGTGCAGCCCAAGACCAAGCTGCGGGCGACGATCGTGGCGCGCGGCAACGACCGCGCCGCCACGTTCGACGGCGAGCGCGAGACGATCGTCCGGCTGGCCCAGCTCGAGAGCCTCGCGCTCGACGGTGCGCCACAACGGGTCGGCGCACACGCCGTATTCGGCGACGGCAGCGAAGTGATCGTCGCGCTGGAGGGCATGATCGACGTGCAGCAGGAATGCCGCCGGCTGAGTGACGAGCTGGGCCGGCTCAATCAGCAGTTGAAGGGTTTGGCCGCCCGGCTTACCAACGAGAGCTTCGTCTCGCGCGCGCCGCAGGACGTTGTGGCCAAGGAGCGCGAAAAGGAAAAGGCATGGCGCGACCAGCGCGACGTCCTGGCCGGCAAGCTCAAGTCACTGGGCTGCTCCTAGCCCTGTCGCTCGCGTGCGCGAGTGTGGGCGCCCCGCCCGGCGGGCCGCCCGACAAAGAGCCTCCCAAAATTGTCCACGTGAAGCCCGAATCGGGCGCCGTCGTTCCCAATTTCAGCGGCGACGCTGTGATTCAGTTCGATGAGGTGATTGATGAAATGGAAGGTGGTGGCGGATCTGCAGGCGTTGGAGGTCTCGCACGGCTGGTTCTGCTCTCACCGGTGGCCGGTGCGGTGAAAGTGAATTGGCATCGCAGCCGCGTCAGCATCAAGCCGAAAGAGGGATGGAAGCGGCGTGTCTACCGACTCGAGATTCTGCCCGGCTTTGAGGACCTGCGCCACAATAAGACCGACTCCGGCAAGACGGTCTTGTTCTCGACCGGGCCCGAGATCGGACACGCGCGGATCGGCGGCATAGCGTTGAAGTGGATCGATCAGGCGATCCTGCTGCACGCGCTGATCGAAGCGGTGCCGCTGCCGGACAGCATCGGGTACTTGACCATGGCCGACTCGGGCGGCCAGTTCAACCTCCAGAACCTGCAACCGGGGCGCTACATCGTGTACGCGACGGCGGACGAAAACAACGATCGCCGCCGCGGCCTGCGCGAGGCGTACGATTCTGTCGTCGTGACCGTCGACTCGAGCACCAACGTCGCGCTCTTCACATTCCCGCACGATACCGTTCCACCGAGGCCGCGCGGCGCGACCTACGTCGATTCGACTTCTGTGCGCGTCGAGTTCAGCCAGGCGCTCGATCCCGCCAAGTCGCTCGATTCGTCGCATGTGCACGTGCTCGCGCTGCCCGATTCGACGCCCGTCGCGATCGACAGGATTCTCACGCAACGTCAGTTCGACGCGCTGTCCACCGCCGCGCGCCAGAAGGCGGAGTCCGCAGCGGCCGCGGCGCGCGACACCACCCGCCCTGCGATGGTGCACGACACCTCGGCGCGCCCTCACATTCACCCGACCGTCCCTCCGTCACCTCCGCAAGCGGCACCGAGTCAGCCCGCCCGTGGAGCCGCGGCCCGGGCGCAGGCCAAGCCGTCGGTGGATACGGCGCTGGTGCGCCGGCTGCTCGCCCAGCGTCCCATTCCTTCCGATAAGATCGTGATCACGCTGGTGCACGCCATCAAGCGCGAGGCGCGCTACGTCGTGCGGGTTACGGGCGCGACGAACCTCATCGGTAGAAAGGGCGACGGCGACGTGAGCTTCTCAGTCCCAAAGCCTGTCGCTCCGGCAGACACCACTCGCCGCGCACCGCGCGCACCGCGCAACCCGCCATGACCGATCCGAGGCGTCAGTTGCCGTCCGTTGACTCGCTCCTCGCGGGTCCAGGCATTGCCTCGCTGCTCGCGACACATCCGCGCGCGCTCGTCGTGAAAGCGGCCCGGGCGGCGGTCGACGAGGCGCGCGTGAACGGCGGAACGGCGCCTGCGGAGGGGTGGGACGCGGCGGTGCGCGCCGCCGTCCGGCGGCTCGCCGTGCCGTCGCTCGCACCCGTGATCAATGCGACGGGCGTCGTGCTGCACACCAACCTCGGCCGCGCGCCGCTCGCGCCCGTGGCGATCGCCGCGATTACCCGCGTCGCCCAGGGCTACTCTGCCGTCGAGTACGACCTCGGCCGCGGCACGCGCGGCTCGCGACACGCGATCTGCCGCGATCTGCTCGTCGAGCTGACGGGTGCGGCCGACGCCCTCGTCGTGAACAACGCCGCCGGCGCGGTCCTGCTGGCGCTCAGCGCGCTCGCGCGGGGTGGGGATGCGATCGTGTCGCGCGGCGAGCTGGTCGAGATCGGCGGCTCGTTCCGCATTCCCGACATCATGGCGCGCTCGGGCGCGAGAGTCGTTGAAGTGGGGACAACGAATCGCACGCATCCCAGCGATTACGACAGAGCGCTGACGGCTGACAGCCGCGTGCTGCTCAAGGTGCATCGCTCGAACTTTCAGGTGACCGGCTTCACGGCCGACGTGGCTGTCGTCGAGCTGGCCGAGATGGCGCACGCTCGCGGCATTTCCTGTGTCTACGATTTGGGCAGCGGGCTGCTGATGAATCTCTCCCGCTGGGGACTGAGCGGTGAGCCAACCGTTCCCGAGGCTGTCGCCACGGGCGCCGATCTCGTCACCTTCAGCGGCGACAAGTTGCTCGGCGGGCCGCAGGCCGGCATCCTCGTGGGCAGCGAGGCGGCGATTGCCGCATGCCGTGCCGATCCCATCGCGCGAACAGTGCGCGCCGACAAGCTCACCCTGGCCGCGCTCGAGGCGACGCTCGCCCTCTACCGCGATCCTGAGCTAGCCATTCGCGAGATCCCCGTGCTGAACATGCTGACCGAAAACGAGGCGAGCATCCGGGCGCGCGCCGAGCGGCTCGGCGGCCAGCTGATCGAGGGAGACTCGGAGGTCGGCGGCGGCTCGTTCCCCGGCACCAAGCTCCGGACCTGGCTCGCGGGATTTCCCGACGAGAAGCTCGCCGAGCGGCTGCGCGCTAACGATCCGCCGATCATCGCGCGGGTCGCGGGGAGCCGGGTGTTGCTCGACGCCCGCACGATTTTTCCCGAACAAGTCGAAACGGTCATTGCGGCGCTGATGGCTGATGGCTGACGGCCGCCATCGAGCGGTCTTCCTCGACCGCGACGGTACAATCGTCGAGGATCCAGGATTTCTGCACGAGCCGGAGAAGGTCAAGCTGCTGCCCGGCGCTGCCGCGGCGATTCGGCGTCTCAATGCCGTGGATTACCGCGTGGTCATCGTGACCAATCAATCGGGAATCGCGCGGGGTCGCTACACCGTCGACGACTACGAGGCTGTGCAACGGCGACTCGGCGAATTGCTCGCCGCGCATGGAGCACGCATCGATGGTGCGTACTTCTGCCCGCATCACCCGCAGCTCAGCGGTCCCTGCGACTGCCGCAAGCCCGGCCTCAAGCTGTTTCGCGAAGCTGCGGAGGCGTTCGACATCGACCTCTCGCGGTCCTGGTGGGTCGGCGATCGGCTGTCCGATGTGCAGCCGGCCCGCCTGCTGGGCGGCCGGGGAATTCTGGTCGCCACGGGCGAGGGCAACCTGCATCAGGGTCAGGCGCGGGCGCTCGGTGTGATGGTCGTCGCTGACCTGGCGCGCGCGGTCGAGGAGATTCTGGCCGCGTGATTGTGTTCGAGCTTCCCGTTCTACAGATTAGCGCACCCCGCCCTAATGAAGGAGTCGCGCATGCGCGGACGCATCCTGACACCTCTCGCCGCCCTCGCGGTTGTTGCTCTTCCCCTCAGCTCCCAGAAGCCGGCCCGCCCCGCCCCCGCCCCCGCCCCCGCCACAGCTCCTGCACCCGCCGCCATCGACATCCCGACAGCACGCAAAGCCGTCGTGACGATTCAGGCGCTCGATGCAAACGGCCGGCTCATGGCGAGCGGCACCGGGTTCTTCGTGACCGAGGGGTTCGTGGTCACCGCGGCGCATGTGCTCGAGGATGCGGCCGGCTGCCGCATCGAGCTGAGCGACGGCCAACAGCAGCGCTGTTCGGTGGCGGCCGCCGATAGCGGCAAGGACGTGGCCATGCTGACGGTATCGGGCAGCCCGCCGTCCAGTCTGCGCTGGGGTTCGAGCGAGAGCATGAAGGATGGGGACGAGGTGACGGTGATCTCGAACCCGCTGGGCCAGCTGCCCGGTACGGTCTCCCGCGGAATCATCTCCGCGTCGCGGGTCGTCAGCGGCACCAAGCTGCTGCAGATCTCCGCGGCAATCTCCCATGGCTCGAGCGGAGCCCCGGTCTTGAATGCGCGCGGTCAGGTGATCGGCATCGTTCGCAGCACGATTGAAGCGGGCCAGTCGCTGAATTTCGCGACGGCGACCGACGCGATCCGCAACCTGAACAACGATCAGGTCGCCGTTGCCGAGGGCGTGGCGTTGCTCACGCCCAAGAACGCCAGGAACGTGGCCGGCAACGCGGGGCCGAGGGGGGGAGGGGGGGGGGCTGCAGGCACTCCGGTAAGCCTGCCGCAAATCAGCATTGGACAAACGGTGACGGGGAACCTGACCGCCACGGATTCGCTGTACCCCGATACGACGTACTACAAGATGTATCAGTTCATGACGACGCCGGGCCGCGAAATCACCATCGACCTCAGCTCGAGCGATTTCGATCCGGTCCTCATCGTGCGCGGGGAGGGCCTGGCGCGGTCGATCGTCGACGACGACGGTGGTCCCGGGTGCGCGTCACGCGTGTCCCAGGCGTTTTTGGAGCGGGGTCCGTATTTCATTCTCGTGAACACCACCACCACACCCCACCGCCAGACCGGCCGTTTCACGCTCACCATCAGCGACGGTCTCCAGCACGTGCAGGGCCGCAGCGAGAACGATTGCTCGCCGGCTGGCGCGAGTACCAGCAGCGCCTCGGGCGGCGGGTCGCACACGATCGATGTGGGCCAGACACAGCAGGGCAGCCTCACCCGGAACGATGTGCTGCTCGACAGCGACAGCACGTACGCGCAGGCCTGGACGATTCAGGGCCGCGTCGGCCAGACGATCACGATCGATCTCGAATCCGATGCGTTCGATCCGTACCTGTTCCTGCGCGGGCCCGGCATCGCCGGCGGTCGCGACTTCCAGGATGACGACTCGGGCGGCAACTGCAACGCCCGCCTCACGGCGACGTTCCCCCAGAACGGCGAGTACGAGATCGTCGTGAACACGGCGCTGGGCGCGCATTACGTGACTGGAGCCTTCACGTTGAGCGTGACCAGCGGATCCAAGCCGAAGTCCGTAGCACCGTGCCATCGTAGCAATCAGTGATTGAACGGCAGGGACCGGTTCGTGTCGCCGTGCTCGTTTCGGGCGGCGGCACGAACCTGCAGGCCCTCCTCGACGCCCTTCACGATTCCCCCATCGCCCGCGTGACACGCGTGATCTCGAACCGGCCCGATGCCGGCGCGCTGGCGCGCGCGCGCCGCGCCGGGGTGCCCACCACTGTGCTGCGTGACGCCACCGACCCCGGTGAGCTGCAGGCCGCCCTCGGTGACGCGCAGCTGGTCGTGCTGGCAGGATACCTCAGGCTCGTTCACGCCTCCGTCGTCGCGCGCTTTCGTGGCCGCATGATCAACATTCACCCCGCGCTCCTGCCCGACTTCGGCGGCCCAGGGATGCACGGGCACCGCGTGCACGAAGCGGTGCTCGCGAGCGGTGCCAAAGAATCGGGCGCGACGGTACACTTCGTGGACGAAGCATTCGATCGGGGCGCGATCATCGCGCAGGAGAAGGTCCCCGTCCAACACGGCGATACCGCCGAGACCCTGGCGGCCCGCGTCCTGGAAGCCGAACATCGGTTGCTGCCGAAGGTGGTCCTCGATCTCGCTCGGAGGATTTCGTGAATCTGCTGTTGATCGTTCTCGCCCTGCAAAACCCTGAAAGCCTCAGCGTTCGCTTCGCCGGCATGACCGCGATCACCGGCTACGAGCAGGCAATGACCGACTCGCTGCTCACGCTCCTCCCCGGCAGCAGCCGCGACCGCACCGGCAACGTCACGCTGACGCTCGGCCGCGGTGCGCCAAAACGGCTCGTCTACTGCGCGCTCGACGAGATCGGTTATGTGGTCGGCAACATCACCGACGACGGCTATCTCCTGCTGCGCCGAGTGGGCGGCGGCGCGCGACTCTACGCCCTTTTTGACCAGCAGCTCGAGGGCCAGCGCGTCACGTTGTTCGGTCGCCGCGGCGCGGTGCCCGGCGTGGTCGCGGTCCGCTCGACGCATCTGACCCGGGGACGGCCGACGCGAGACGAGCCTCCGTTCACCGTGGACAATGCTTACGTGGACGTCGGCGCCAGCTCGCGCGACGAGGTGCTCGCGTTGGGCATCTCGATCCTCACACCGGTGTCGCTCACGAAACGCCCGCACCGTTACGGCGATCGAGGGGGGCTGCTCGCGGCGCCCAACGCGGGCCGGCGCGCGGCATGCGCTGCACTCGCCTCCGCCGCGCTGTCGCGCCCGCGCGTGCGCGGGACCGTCGTCGTCGCGTTCACCGTGCAGAGTCTCTACGCGGACACGGCGGGGTTGAAAACGGTGCTGAACCTGCAGGGCCCCTTCGCCGAAAACCGCCAGGTCAGCGTGCCCTCGAAATTCCCCGACACGGCCGTTGAGACGGTGGGCCTGCGCGACGTGGATGCGCTGATGGCGGATGTTGTGAAATGGATTGGAGGCTCGCAATGATCCTCGCATTGGCTGCGATCCTCGCGATCCAGGACTCGAGCCGAATCTCAGAGGCTCAGACGGTCCTGTCCCAACTCGTCGAGAGCTACGGCGTCTCAGGCATGGAGGCGCCGGTCAGAGCCACGGTCCAGCAATTGCTCCCGAGTTGGGTCCGTACAGAAACCGACACGGCCGGCAATCTCTGGGTGCGCACGGGGGGGGGCCAGGGCGACGGGGGGGGCGGGGGGGGCCCAGTCGTCATCGTCGCGCACATGGACGAAATCGGCTTCCGTGTCGACACGATCAACGCTGACGGCACCCTCGGCTTGCGCAACCGCGGCGGTTTTATCCTGTCGCTGTTCGAGGCCAAGCCCGCTCTGATCCACACCGATCGTGGCGATATCCCCGGCATCTTCCTGCCCCGCGACACGGGGCTCACGCGCCGCATACCTCCGCCGCTGCGCGTCAGCGTGGGCGCCACGAGCCGCAGCGGCGCCGAGTCGCTCGGCGTGAAGGTTGGCCAGACGATCACGATGCCGAAGCAGTACGTGCGGCTCGCCGGCACTCGCGCCACCGGCCGTTCGTTCGACGACCGCATGGGCTGCGCCGCGCTGATCCTCGCCTTGCGCCGGCTCGACCGCACGAAGCTCAGGCACCCGGTCATCTTCATCTTCAGTGTGCGCGAAGAGATCGGCCTCGAGGGCGCCGAGGCGGCGGCGCATCAGCTCGGCACATCGACGCGTCGCGTGCATGCTATCGACACCTTCGTGTCGGCCGATTCACCGCTCGAGCTGCCGAACTTCGCCGTGGCGCGCATCGGGGCCGGCGCCGTGGCCCGCGCGCTCGATAACTCCTCCATCACGCCACCCGCCTACGTCGACTCGCTGGCGCAGATCGCGCGCGCTCGCGGGGTCGCCCTGCAGATCGGCACGACCAACGGCGGCAACGACGGTTCGACCTTCACGCAGTTCGGCGTCGTGGATGTCGCGATGGGGTGGCCGCTGCGCTACTCCCATTCCCCCGCGGAGGTCGTGGACTTGAAAGACCTGCTGAGCTTGGCCGACTTGGTACGCGCCGTGGCAGAAGACTGGTGAGAGCCCTTCTCTCAGTATCGGACAAACGTGGAATTGTGGACTTCGCGCGTCAGCTGGTCGAGCTCGGCTGGGAAATCGTCTCCACCGGCGGGACGGCGGAGGCGTTGCGACGTGAAGGCATTCCGGTCGTCCGCGTTGAAGAAATCACAGGCTTTCCAGAGATGATGGATGGGCGGGTAAAGACGTTGCATCCGAAGGTGCATGGAGGACTTTTAGCACGAAGAGATAACTCCAGCGATCTCGCAGCGCTGAAGCAGCACGGCATCACGCCGATCGATCTCGTCGCGGTGAACCTCTATCCCTTCCGCGAGACCGTCGCCAAACCGCAGACCACCTT
>DATGVC010000151.1:0-17583 GCA_035300745.1 Gemmatimonadales bacterium
GATATTCCGGGACTCCTGGCTCATGTGGCGCAGGCAAAACCGGTTTCAGAGTGGAAGGGCGGGAAACGCATTACGAATGACGAGCTCTGGACGATCCCCTGCGAATGGCTGGTGCCGGCCGCCCTTGGCGGCGTGATCACCAAAGAGGCCAATGCCAACACGGTCGACTGCAAGGTCGTGGTGGAAGGCGCGAACGAACCGACCACGCCGACGGCCGACCGGATTCTCGAGGAGCGCGGCATCGCCGTGATTCCCGATTTCCTCGCTAACGCGGGCGGCGTCACGGTCAGCTACTACGAGTGGGCTCAGAATCTCCAGCAGTACCGCTGGACGCACGAGCAAGTGAATCGTGAGCTCAAGGCCACGATTACGAAGGCGTACGTCTCGGTGCGCGATTTGGCGAAGGAAAAGAAGGTGACGTTTAGGACCGCGGCATATGGTATTGCGTTACAACGAGTGGCTGACGCTGAGAGGTTAAGAGGAAACTAGTCTTCCACTCTCATCCCGGGCCGGGAGTACAACGCTTGATAGGGATCGCCCGCCTGCGTGAAGACGCGGATCTGGATCGCCCGAATGGTCTCCGCGATGTCCGCATTGTTCTGTAAGTAAATCTCGTCGAACAGATTCAAATCCATCCGATACAACCGCTCAGCGATGATCACAGCGTTGTTGAGCGGCGCCTGCGCGAACCAGCGCCAGTCGTAGGTCTCGAGTGACTGGCCTACCGGGCCGCGAAACTGATCGCGCGCCCAGCCGAACAACGCCGTGCGCACCCGCTCGAGACGCACTCCGTTCAACGGCTCCGCATAGGCAGAATCGAGACGCCGGGCGAGCTCCGCGTAGAACACGTCGAGCGTGCGCTCGTCGCGCCACCGGGCGGCGGCACGGCGCGCATCGACGGTGTCGTGCCGCGAGCGGAAAAACGCCGCCGCGCCGCGATACCCGACGAAGCTGGCGAAGCTCTCGTTGAACGGGGTCTGGCTCTTCACGTACAGGGTGTTATGCGCCAGCTCGTGAATCACGGTGGCGACGAGCTCCATCGTGTCTCGACTCATCGCTGTCGAGAACAGTGGATCGCTCAAGTAGCCGAGCGTGGAGAACGCGGCCGACGGCCGCAGGAACACGTCGAGGCCCTGCGCCTCGAGCCGTTGGGCCTCGCTGCGCGCCCGCGATGCCTTGAAGAAGCCCTTGTACGGAACGACACCGACGATCGGATAGCTCCAGGTGACTTCGCGCAGCTTGTCGCGGCGGCTCGCCGACAGCACGAGCAGCAGCGTATCCCGGCCGACGTCCACGTACGTCGTATAGGTCTTGCCCACTGCCAGACCGAGCGAATCGGCCGCGTACGCGCGCGCTGCGAGTACCAACGCGAAGCGCTGGCGCAGCGCCGCGGGTGTCGTCGTGTCGGCGATCAGCTTGTCGAGCGGGTGGCGGCGCAACAGGAGCCGCGCCTCTTCGATCCCTGCCCGCGCGATGTAGCGCGCGTCGGCGCTGACGATCAGCATCAGCGCGACACCGGCCGTGGCGGCACCCACGGCGATCACAAGAATCCGCTTCAGCAGAAGGCCCCAGCGCGGCCGCGCGCGCTCAGTCAGGGCGTCCATCGTAGCCCCACGCGGTGCGTGCCGCCGCCCAGCACGTCATATGCCTGAAACGCATAGTCCAGCGCCAGCCGGCCCAGCACGATCCCGGCGCCGAAGGTCACGCGCGACGCGTCGGTAACCGCCGGGCGCGTCGCGTAGCCCACGCGCCCCACCAGCCCGACACCACCCGTCACGACGCCGCCCTCGACACCCTGGACGAGGACGGCGCTCCGATCGCGCGTCCACTGCCCCTCGAGTGTCGTAAGCAGCCGGAAGGTGCCCTGCGGGTCGGTATAATTGAGCGTCAATCCGGCGCGCGTGCGCCGGGGTAGCAACGCGCCATTGCCAAGATCGCCGCCCAGGTTCTGGACGCTGACGCCCACCGCCATGATGTCGAAGACCGCGATCGCCACGCCGACATCACCGGCCCAGGCGTCGCTCACGTCGGAGCCAATTTGCTGGCGATTGTATTTGGCGGTGACGCCCAGCGCGGCAAAGCCTCGGCGATAGACGAGCGAGGTCGTCGCCAGCGCTTCGTACGGGTGGAACGAGGCGCCGGTGGGGATGCCGCGGCGTCCTCCGGTCGCCGGATCGGGGACAATCACCGGTTCCGATCCATAGTCGAGCGCCTGCGCGCCGAAGCCCAACGTCCAGCGGCGGACGCGCAATGCGAGTGCCGCGCTCGACACCGCGCTCCCGGCCAGGTAGGGCTCGTACGACCCCTCGACGCTGAGATGCCGAATGGTGGCGATGCCGGCGGGGTTTGCGAACATGGCCCCGGCGTCGCCGACGAGCGCTGCGCCGGCGCCGCCGAGTGCGGCTGAGCGGGTGGATCCGGGGAGGGCGGTGAGAATGGAACCTTCGGTCTGGGCGGCCAGACGGCCGGACGGCCCGACGGCCACGAGCGCGCAGGCGATCATGAGCAACACGCGCGGCCGTCCGGCCGTCACACCGTCAGACCATCTCACTGCAGCCGGATCACATTCACGCGCGGCATCGCGGCCGCTCCGATCGGCTCACCACTCGGCGCGGTGAAGCTGAGCGTGAAGCCGGGATCCCCCGCCGGCTGCGTGGCGCGATGATAGATCCCCGAACCTGCGCGCAGCGTGCCGGTCAACCTCACGTCGCGTCCGGCGCTGACCGTCGGCACGAGCGGATAGACCTTTGGAAAGAAGTTCGAATTCTGGGTGTGCAACGACGAAAACACCGCATGCAGGCTCCAGGAATCGTACTGGAGCTCCGGCGGAACCCCACCTCCGTCGGTCAGGTAATTCGCCAGCGCCCAGCGGCTCACGACGGTCGTGAACGGAGCGCCGGTCACCGTCGCAATGTTTTGGGCGCCGGTCTGCGCAGTCCCGTCCAGCGCCCGAGTGACAGTATTCCAATCCGCCATGGTGCTCCCGGCGGCATATCGATCCACGACGTAGCGCACGAACAGCCACGCCGCGCCCCGCTCCGCGAGGCTGCCGATGCCCGCCGTCGGCAACAGGAAATGGCTGTCGGTCGAATCCAGGTAGGCGTACGCGTCGAGGAGATCGCCGGCGTAAAAGCGACACTCCGTCGTGCCAATCGTGCAGTCCGTGATCCTCGCGTTCGGCGAGAGCGCGTAGCTCCTCCCCCCCAGCTCCTCGGCATAGTGCGACATTCCCTCGTTCAGCCAGAGCACCTCGCCGTTGGTCCCACGCAGGAGCACATGCTGGTTGAAGCTGATCATGTGTTGGAATTCGTGGACAAACGTCACCGGCACGAATTTCTCCACCTGTGACGTGGGGTGGGCACAACTCAGGGTGCCAGCGGGATCCGCGACAATCGAATAGAAGAGTTCACCCTTGTTAGAGCGCGGATCGCTGCGGAACGCAGGATCGAGGTCCGCGCCGAAAAAGAATCCCGCGACGAAGGCGCCCCCGCTCGCGTTGCAGTCGCTCGCGGTCACCAGCTTGTTCACCGTATTGGTCATCAAGACCAGCACGACGGTGTTCGAATCGATATCCGACTCGCGCCCGAACGCGGCCGTGTCGATCGCGTACAGACGCTGATCGAAGGTGTTGGCGATGCTGTCGAGCGCCAGAGAGTCGAGGCCACCGACCGGCGCCAGCGTGTCGACGTAAATCGCGACCTTGGTTTTGACGGCGCGCACGCGCGCGCCGACGCGGTCGAACCGCGAGCAGTCGGTCTGGGCGCACACCTGAAACGTCCGGACCGTGTTCATCCCGGGCGGGCTTGCTGTGGTCGACGCCTGGGGCCCCGCACCCACGCCTCGCTCCGGAGCAAAACCCCACGAGCGCCGTTCATCCCCCAGCCTAAGGAACGCATGAAACAGCTCCGCAGTACCGAGCTCGGCAGACGCTTGAACCGGCGCAGACCGCGCGGGCAGGATCGTGTCGCCGCCGAGCCGGAAGGCCGCGGTTTGGCCCGGAACCCCGGACGTGATCTGCGGAACGACGAGGTACTCGGCGGCGAGCGTAGTAGTCGCCGGAAAGACCATGCATCCCGAAGTGGTACCGGGATCGATGGAGGAGTATTGACCGACCGTCAGGGTCACCGCAGCGTCGGCCGCGGTACAGCGCCGGATGTTGGGCCCCGTGCCGCTGCTACACGCCCCCCCCGCTGCCCCCAGCAAGCACAGTAGCCCCGGTCTGCCCAGCCGTACCAGGCGTTTCCCCAGCATGCGCCTCCCCTGTAACCTCACCGGTGCGCCGTAGCACCCATTGAAAGCAGATCGGCCCGGCCAGCTGGTGGACGCCAATCATCGCCACGAGCAGCGCTTCCAGCGAGACATTCCACTCCGGGAACGCCCGTCGCAGCACCGCGGCGAGCGTAACTGCCAATCCACCCTGCGAGACGAACCCCAGCCATCCATGGTTGACCCAATCAGCACCAACGGTGGGACTGCGGCCCGCCCAGCGGACACCGCCCCAGAGACCCACGGCCCGCAATCCAACGAGGAGCAGCGCCCACTGCCAAAGGTCTCCGAGCGCCTCGAGCTGCAGGTTGCTCCCGGCGAGCGCAAAAAATACGACATAGACCGGTATCGCGCATCGTTTGAGCTCGGCTCTGACTCGTTCGTTCTGCTCGGGTACGACGTAGCGGAGCGTGCAGCCGGCGGCGAGCGCGATCAGGACCGCGTCCAGGCCGATCAGGCGGACCGCCTGCGAGACGACGAATGCCAGGACCACGAGGACCCACGCGAGGTGATCACGAATCGCACGCAGATACTGCGCCGCCGCGAGGCCCAGTGTGATCCCGGCCACAATTGAGCCGAGCAGGATCAGCAGCGTGTGCGTCGCAGCTCCGGGCCTCACGATACCCCTGCTGCCGAGCAGGATGGCCAAGGCGAGTACCACGGTCACTAAGAGCACGGCCGCGAGATCTTGGACGACCGACACATCCAGGGTCGTTCGAGAGAGAGCGGGGGGCGTGGGGGGCGTATCGACGTCGGTGATCACAGCCCAGGTCGTCGTCGGCGAGCTTACGGCGGCGAGCGTTCCAAGGGCGAGCGCAACGACCAGCGCATCGCGGAACGGTTGGTGTGCGGTCAGCGGAAACCATGGACTGACGGTGAGCACAACGAACGCAACTGCCAGGAAGGGAACCGCCATCACTCCCGCTGCGATTCGCAGTATCGCCGTGCGCCGCTCGGCGCGCAGCGCATCGAGCGTCAGCTCGCTTCCCACCGCGAACGCCATGAGCGCCAGCGCACCGCTCGAAATTGGGCCAAGCGCCTGCAGCTCCGCGGTGCGTATCAGATGGAGCCAGGCTGGGCCCGCGACGTAGCCGGCGATGAGATATCCGACGATGCGCGGAATTCGGTACCGCTGGGCGATCGTCCCGGCGATATACGCGACGAGCGCCAGGCATCCGAGGGCAAGTGTCGCATGCGCCTCGAGCGGTCCTCCGAACGGACGCGCGAATCGCTGTAGGAGTGCCATGACGATGAACGTGACGACGAGCAGCAGCCATTGCATGACCGCGCAAAATACGGCAGATTCAGCGGCGTAACCATGCCGTTCGTTCATCTCCACACGCATAGCGAGTACTCTCTCCTCGACGGCGCCAACCGGATCCCTGAACTGCTGGATCGGGTTCAGGCCCTGGGCATGGATTCGCTGGCGATCACCGATCACGGCAACCTGCACGGCGCCTGGTCGTTCTACGCCGAAGCGAAGGCGCGAAACATCCGGGCGATTCTGGGCTTCGAGGCCTACCTCGCGTTCGGCAGCCGCCACGCGCGCGAGAAGCCCGCGGGCGACGCCCCCCTGGGTGCGCCATACTCCCACCTCGTGCTGCTCGCCAGAAACCGGATCGGCTATCAGAACCTGATCAAGCTCTCCTCCATCGGGTTCCTCGAGGGCTACTACCGCCGGCCGCGCATCGACAAAGAAGTGTTGGAGCGTCACCGCGAGGGGATCATCGGGCTCGCCGCCTGCCTCTCCGGTGAGATCTCGCTGTATTTGCGCCAGGGGAATTTCGAGGCTGCGAAGGCGAGCGCCGAGTGGTTCGCGAGCACCTTCGGACCAAATGGGTTTTGGCTAGAGGTGCAGAATCACGGCATCGCCGACGAACAGGTCGTCACCGACGGGATGTTTCGCATCGCCGCCGAGCTCGGACTTCCGGTCGCCGCCACCAACGATGCGCACTACCTACGGAAGGAAGACGCGGAGGCCCACGACGTTCTGCTCGCCATCGGGACCGGCAAAGACCTCGACGATCCCAAGCGCTTCCGCTTCTTCGGGCAGGAGAGCTACGTCAAGTCCGAGAGCGAGATGCGCGGCCTGTTCGGCAACCGGACCGACGTGCTGTCGGAAACGGCCCGCGTCGCGGACCTGTGTGAGTTCGATTTCGAAAAGCGCTACTTCCTCCCGCAGTACCCCCGCCCCGCCGAGTTTGCGACCGATCAGGATCTGCTCGTCCACCTCGCGCGGCGGGGCGCCGCGGAGCGCTACGGCGATCCCCTGCCCGCGGTCGTCGAGCAGCGTCTCGACTACGAGCTCGACGTCATTACGCGCACCGGGTACGCGGGCTACTTTCTCATCGTTTACGACTTGGTCAAGGCGGCCCGCGACCGCGGCATTCCCGTGGGTCCGGGGCGTGGCTCAGCGGCGAGCTCGCTGATCGCGTACGCGTTGCGCATCACCACCGTCGACCCCCTCAAATTCGACTTGCTGTTCGAGCGCTTCCTGAATCCCGAGCGCATTTCGATGCCGGACATCGATCTCGACTTCTGCTTCGAGCGCCGGGGTGAGGTGCTGGAGTACGCGCGGGAGCGCTACGGCCGGGAGTCGGTCGGTCAGATCATCACCTTCGGGACGTTGAAGGCGCGGGCGGCGTTCCGCGACGTCGCCCGCACGCTGCGCGTCGAGATGGGGGATGTCGAGCGTCTCACCAAGCTGATTCCGTCGGGGCCTGCGTTCAGCGTCACGCTCGCCGAGGCGAGCGACAAGGTGCCAGAGGTGAAAGCCGCGGCGGCGCAGGACGAGCGCATTCGGAAGGTGCTCGACCTCGGTGCCCGCATCGAGGGGCTGGCACGGCACGCCTCGGTGCACGCGGCCGGCGTCGTGATCGCTCCCGGCCCGCTCACCGACTACGTCCCCGTCTGCACGGCGCCCGACTCCAAGACGGACGCGGACGCGATCATCACGCAGTACGACATGGTGGGGCTCGAAGAAGTCGGCATGTTGAAGATCGACCTGCTGGGCCTCAAGACGCTCACCGTGCTGCACGACGCCGCGCGCATGGTCGCCGAGCGTCACGGCGTCACGATCGACCTCGAGCGGCCCGATCTGGACGATCCCCAGGTCTACGCGATGCTTCGCTCGGGACGTACCGCCGGCATCTTCCAGTTTGAATCGCCGCTCGCGACCGACTGCCTGCGCAGCATGAAGTGCGATCGCTTCGACGATCTCGTCGCCACGAACGCGCTGCTCCGCCCGGGCCCGTTGGACACCGGGATGCACCTCGTCTTCATCAACCGCAAGCTGGGCCGCGAGAAGGTGCGGTATCCGCATCCGGCGCTCGAGGAGATTCTCGCGCCCACGTACGGCGTGATCGTGTATCAGGAACAGGTGATGCGCATCGCGAACGTGCTGGCGGGCTACTCGCTGGCCGAAGCCGACGTGCTGCGCAAAGCAGTGGGAAAGAAAATCAAGGAGCTGATTCAGGAAGAGCTTACCAACTTCGTGAAGCGCGCCACCGCGCGCGGCCACGACAAGCGCACGGTGGAGGAAATCGCCGCGCAGATCGAGACGTTCGGCCGCTACGGGTTCAACAAGTCACACTCCGTCGCCTACTCGATCCTGTCGTACCAGACGGCATGGTTCAAGGTCTACTATCCCGCCGAGTTCATGGCGGCGCTGCTGTCGTCGGAAATCGGCAACACTGATCGTGTGGTGCAGTACATCAATGAGGCGCGCGAGCTCGACCTCGAGGTCCTCGCGCCCGACGTAAACGAATCGGGTTATAAGTTCACGGTCGTCGGTGAGCAGCGGATCCGATTCGGGTTGGGCGCCGTGCGCAACGTTGGCGAAGGCGCCATCGCGTCCATCATCGCAGGACGTCAATCGGCCCCGTACCGCTCGCTCGTAGAGCTGTGCGATCGCATCGATCTGCGGCTGTGCAACAAGCGCGTGATCGAATCGCTGATCGACGCCGGCGCGTGCGACTCCCTTGGCGCCGAACGGTCGCAGCTCGTGGCGGCGTTGGACCACGCGTTCAGCGAGGCGCAGGTGCGCCAGCAGGAGCGCTTCACGGGTCAGCACGCCTTGTTTGGCGACGAAGCGCCTGTCCCCCGTCCCTCCTCCCCCCTCCCCGAAGTACCGCCCTGGACCGAGCAAGAGCGGCTGGCACGCGAAAAGGCGGTGCTCGGCTTCTTTATTTCCGGTCACCCCCTCGCCAAGTACCGCGCCGAGGTGGAGCTTTTTGGGACCCGCACGACCGCGACCCTGGGCATGTGGAGCCCGCAGAAGGTCTTCGTCGCCGCGGTGGTCACGGTGGTGAAGCGGCAAATCTCCAAGAAGACGGGGGCGGAGTACGCGCGCCTCACGCTCGAGGATTTTCACGGCGCGGCGGAGGCGATGGTGTTCCCGGAGGCCTGGGCCAAGCTGAACAGCGTGATCCGTGCCGACGGCGCCTATCTGCTCACCGGGGGATACATCGCGCGCGACCGGGGCGAAGATCAGGCGCCGTTCATCGTCGAGAGCGCACGCGCGCTCGACGACCTGCGACCCAGCGGCGCCATCGGCGTGGCGCTGCGCTGGACGGCGGCGAGCCGCCCCCAGCCGGAGACCACGCGCGCGATCGCGGCGTTGTGTGCCGCGCACCCCGGCCCGACGCCGCTCTTCATAGAATGGCGGGGGGAGAACGGTAATAAGGAAAAGGATGAGAATGGCAGCACCGTCCGCCTGCGCAGCCGCGCGTTCCGGGTGGATGCAGCGGACGACCTGCTGGCGGCATTCCGGGACCTTCTGGGAGCCGAAGGCGTGCACCTGGTGAAAGCCTGATGGCCACATACAGCCTGGATTTCGAGCGCCCCCTCCTCGAGCTGGAGAAGCAGATCGAGGAGCTGAAGCGCGTCGCCGGCGAGAACGCCGATGTCGCCAAGAACCTGCGGCCGCTCGAGGAGCAGCTGGCGACGCTGCGCATCGAGATCTACCGCAATCTCACGCCCATGCAGCGCGTCCAGGTGGCCCGCCATCCGCGCCGCCCCTATCCGCTCGATTACGTCAATACCGTCTTCACCGATTTCGTCGAGCTGCACGGCGACCGGCTGTACCGTGACGACCCGGCAATCGTGGGCGGCTGGGCGCGGCTGGACGGCACCAGCGTCATGATCATCGGACATCAGAAGGGGCGCGATACCAAGGAGAATCTGTACCGCAACTTCGGGATGGCGCATCCCGAGGGATATCGGAAGGCGATGCGGCTCATGCGCCTCGCGGCAAAGTTCGGGGCGCCGGTCATCACCCTCGTGGACACGCCTGGCGCGTATCCGGGACTCGGAGCCGAAGAGCGCGGCCAGGCCGAGGCGATCGCGCGCAACCTGGTCGAGATGGCATCACTGCCCACTCCGATCATCACCGCGATCATCGGCGAAGGCGGATCGGGTGGCGCGCTCGCCGTCGGCCTCGCCGATCGGGTATTGATGTTAGAGAACTCCGTCTATTCCGTCATTTCACCCGAGGGCTGCGCCGCCATCCTGTGGAAGGATGCCAGCCAGCGCGAGCGCGCCGCCGAAGCCCTCAAGATCACCGCGCAGGACCTCCTCCACCTGGGCGTGATCGACGAGATCATCCCCGAGCCGCCGGGCGGCGCCCATTCCGATCCCGAAGCGGCGGCCGCGGCGCTCGGCGACGCGCTGCAGCGGCATCTCGGTCAGCTCCGCAAGCTGAAGACGGACAAGCTCCTCAAACGCCGCGAGGAGAAGTACCTTTCCATGGGTGCGCTAACCGAGAAGTGAGTTGACGCCTGTTATCGAAGTCCGGTTCAAAGGGAACCGGCGAGAATACTTCACCTGGCCGTCCGAAGACACTTCCCCGCTCCGCCTCGATGCTCCCGTGATCGTCGCGGTAGAGCGGGGACAGGACTTTGGCGTGGTTTCTGCTTTGGGTAGCGTGGCAGAGAAAAAGTGCCAGCGCTGTGGCGCGTGCAATCAAGAGACCAGCCCTGCCCCGCGCGCCATCGTCCGGTTGGCGACGCCCGAGGATCGCAAGACTGCCACCGACTTGCGCGTCAATGAAGAAGAGGTGCGCCGTTCGGTGCGTGACCGCGTGCGGCAGCACGCCCTCCCCATGAAGGTCTCCGACGCTGAGTGGCAGTGGGACAAACGCAAGCTCACGATTTACTTCACCGCCGAGCAGCGTGTGGACTTTCGCGCGCTGGTGCGTGACCTCGCGGGTCTGTTTCGCACGCGCATCGAGCTGCGCCAGATCGGCGCGCGTGACGAAGCCAAGCGCCTGGACGGGATCGGGCGCTGCGGCCGCCAGCTCTGCATCTCGAGTTGGCTGCCCGAGGGCAGGCCGGTCAGCCTGTCGCTCGCGAAGGCGCAGGGGCTTTCGCTCAATCCCGTGCAGATCTCCGGTCCCTGCGGCCGGCTGCTGTGCTGTCTGCACTACGAGCATGACTTCTACGTCCAGCAGCGCAAACGCTTTCCGAAAGAAGGAAAGACGCTCACGACGTCCGAGGGAAACGAGCGCGTGGTCTCCGTAGACATCTTCCGCGAGCGCGTCACGCTCCGCTCCGATGCCGGAGAGACGCGGGTGGTTGCCCTCGACCAGCTGCGGCTGTAGTGGCGGGGGGCTCGAAGTTCTACCTCACCACCGCCATCGATTACTCCAACGGCGATCCCCACCTGGGGCACGCCCTGGAGAAAGTCGGCGCGGACTGTATCGCCCGCTACCGCCGGCTGCGGGGGGATCAGGTGCATTTCCTCATGGGGATGGACGAGCATAGCCAGTCGGTGATTCAGGCGGCGGCCCGCGCCAACGTGACGCCGCGCGAGTGGGTCGACCGGATGGCCAAGACGTTCGCCGACTACTGGCGCCGGCTCGCGTGCAGCAACGACGACTGGATCCGCACGACCGAGCCACGGCACGTGCGCGGCGTGGTCGCGCTGCTCGAGCGCATTCACCAGCAGCGCCCAGACGATCTGTATGTCGCCGACTATGAGGGGCTGTATTGCACCGGCTGCGAGGAGTTCAAGCAACCGGCGCAGATCCTCAACGGTCATTGCATCGAGCATCCGACGCTCGAGCTCATCCGCACGAAGGAGCGCAATCATTTTTTCCGGCTCAGCGCCTACGGCCAGCGGCTGCTGCAGCTGATCGCGACCGGCGCGTTCCACGTCGAGCCGGCGATCCGCCGCAACGAGGTGGTGCGCCTGCTCGAGGACGGTCTGCAGGACGTCTCGATCTCGCGGCAGCGGTTGCCGTGGGGGATTCCCTTCCCCGGCGATACGGAGCAGACCGTGTATGTCTGGTTCGACGCGCTGATCAATTATCTGTCGGCGACCGGATTTCCCGAGCCCGGCTACGAGCGGTTGTGGCCAGCCGATCTCCACGTCATCGGCAAGGGCATCACGCGCTTTCACTGCATCATCTGGCCGGCGATGTTGCTCGCCGCCGGTGTCGAGCTGCCGCGCCTGGTCTGGGCGCACGGGTACGTGCAGTGGGAGGGCACCAAGATGAGCAAGACGGCGGGCACCGCCGTCAGCCTCGGCTCCGCGATCGAGCGGCACGGCGCGGACGCGTTGCGCTACTTCCTGCTGCGTGAAGTCGGGTTTGAGGGCGACGGCAACTTCACGTGGGACCGCTTCGACGCCCGCTACACCGCGGATCTCGCCGATACGTTCGGCAATCTGGTCTCCCGCACCTTGTCCATGGTGCAGCGCTATCGCGGCGGAACCGTGCCCGACGATTCGCGTCCGCCGGGCACGCCGCTGGAGACGGCCGCCCGGGAAACGCTCGCCGCGTACACGCGCGCGATGGACGCACAGCAGCTGCAGGAGGGCGCGTCACTTGTTATCGAACTCGCTTCCCGCGCGAACCAATTCGTCCAAGAGACGGAGCCGTGGAAACTGGCCAAGGAGCAGCGTGAGGCGGAGCTCGATGCCGTGCTCGCGAATCTCGTGCGGACCGTAGCGCGACTCGCCGTCTTGTCAGCGCCGTTCATTCCCGAAAAAGCGCAAACTCTTTGGGCTGCGCTCGGCGCCGGGCGCGCGCTTGGCGACGTGCGGCTCGCGCAGATCGGCGATTTTTCGGTGGCCCGCCAGCGGGTGTCCAACCCTCCCCCGCTATTTCCCAAGCCCGTCGCCGTTTAAGTCGCCTGCCCGAAACAACGTGACGGAGCGCACATCGGGCGATTTGACGCCGGTCGAGACCGCGCCTTATGTTTGCATCCCCATATGAAGAAGAAGCACGCAGAGCGCCGATGGACCGTCATGCTGGTCCCACACGGATCGGGCTCGTCCCGCGCCGTGGAGGTATCGCAGAGGGTCGTCAAGGCGCTCGTCGGCATCGGCAGCGTGGTGGCGCTGCTGTTTCTCGTGCTCGGCGGCACGGCGCTGTCGCGCGGTGTCAACGTCACGAGGAGCCGTGCGCTCGAGCGCGAGAATCAATTGCTCGCGAGCGAAATCCAGCGGCTGCGCGAGCGACTCGTCGGATTGCGGGACACCCTCAACGTGTTCGGCGAGCGCGAGCAGGCGTTGCGATTGCTCGCCGGGTTGTCGCCGATCGACAGGGATGTGCAGCAAGCCGGCATCGGCGGTCCCAGCGGCCAGTGGTTCGAGCGCGACAGCCTAGCGGCCGCGGGTGCGAACGGGAAGCAGGCGCTGGCCGCGCGCATCGACATGGATCAGCTGACGCGCCGCGCCAACATCCTGGTGCACTCGCTCAACGAAGCCTACGATTCGGCGTCGAGCCAGCGCTCGCGCTACGCCGCGATGCCATCGATCATGCCTACCAAAGGGTGGCTGACGAGCGCGTTCGCGCGCGAGCGCGTGCATCCGATCCTGCATCTCGCCCGCCCGCACGAAGGCATCGACGTCTCCGCCCCGATGGGCATGGAAATCGACGCTCCGGCGGCGGGCGTGATCACGCAGGTATCGTGGGTCGAAGGCTACGGCAATATGCTGACGATCGATCACGGCTACGGTCTCGTGACGCGTTACGCACACTGCTCCAAGATCCTGGTGGTGCGGGGCCAGCGCGTGAAGCGCGGCCAGCCGATCGCTAAAGTCGGCTCGACGGGATTGTCGACCGGACCGCATCTGCATTACGAGGTGTGGGTGAACGGCCATCCGGCCGATCCGATGAAGTACGTGCTGCCGGACGCGATCGTGGATTGATCGAGGGAGGCCGCATCCGATGACGACGATCATGCAAGGGACGACGACCCGCCGCTGGTTGTCGTCCCTTTGCCTGATCGTGCTGGAGCTCGTCGCGTCACCCACCTCTCACGCCGCTCAGTCGTTAGGCCGGCTCACGGGCGTCGTCATCGCGCTGGACTCCACTCCGCTCGGCGCTGCCACGTTACGGTTGATGGGCACTGACCTCACAGCGCTGACCGACACCAATGGCCGGTTCTCGATTGCCGGAGTGCACCCTGGCGTTCATCTGATCGAGGTCACGCGCATCGGCTATGCGAGCGTCATCTCCCGCCTCGATTTCGGATCCGGCGAAACACTGGCCGTCCAAGTCGTGCTGGAGGAGCTGGCCGTGCAGCTGCCGGAGGTGGAGGTCAGCGGTGATGCACCCCCGCCGGCGATGCTGCGCGGCTTCTATGCCCGCAAGGAACATGGTGGCGGGTATTTCCTGACGCGCCAGGAGATCGAGCAGCTGCAGCCGCGGATGTTCACCGATCTGTTGCGGCGCGCGCCGGGCGTCCGGTTGCAGCCGGTGCGCGGCCCCTCGGGCGACAGTTTTCAGGCGGTATCGGACCGCGCCTCGGGGGCGCGGCAATGCCCCATGCTGTACTACATTGACGGCGTAGCCGTTCCCGTCGCGGGAGACATCGGCATCAACAACGTGATTCAACCCAACGAAGTCGCGGCCATCGAAGTGTACAGCGGGAGCTCGCGCGTGCCGCTCGAGTTCCATTCTGCCACCGCCAGCTGTGGAGTCATCGTGATCTGGACGCACTCCGCCGAACGGCCACACCAGCCGTGACGCGACTGATCTGCACAGTCGTCGCGGCCGTCGCCGCCCTTGCGCTCATCGCCTGTAAGCACGACGACATCACGCGGATCCGCCCGGGGACCGTCTTCGTCACGGCGCGCGACAGCTTCTTTACGCCGGATACGATCACCGTCGGCGTGGGCTTGCCGGTGCGCTGGACCAACGAGGGCAAGGTGTATCACACGGTCGTCTCCGATAGCTCCCTGTGGTCCAGCAATCTGCTCGCCCCGACCTGGTGGTTCGAGGTTCGCTTCGACAGCGCAGGTACCTTTCCGTATCACTGCTCGCAGCATGCCGGCATGACGGGCGTGGTCGTCGTGCACCCGTGAACAGCCGACAGGGGAAGCGAGCGCGCTTCCCCTGTGGCTGCCGACCCATCGCGGCGGCTAGAAATTCGGGTTGTTGGACGTCTCCGTAATCGGCAACGGATAGCAGACGTTGTTTCCGACCGGCGCGAATCCCGGTTTCCAGTACGTCGACGCGGGCACGGGCATCCCGATGATGTTCGCGGGATGGCGGCGGAAGTCGCCGAGGCGCTTGCCCTCGAGATAGAAGTCCAACCCCCGCTGCGTGAAGAATTCCGTCAGCACCGAATTTGAATCCGTGGCGCCACCGTATGCTGGCTGACCGTTCGCGGTCCGACGTGCGGCGATCTGCGCGAGCTGCGCCGCCGTGCCTTGTGCTTCCGCCTTGATGTAGCCCGCTTCGATCTTCGAAGCCAGCCGGACCGGCGTCGTGTAATCCGGATACTTCTGCTGAATCGCGTACGCGATCGCGCGGTCGGTCGAATAGTTCGCATCCTGCGGAGCGTACGCCGTGGGAACCATCCAGGGCACCCGGGGATCGGCGTTCTGGACGGTATTCGCCGGGAGCTGCGGTCCGATCCGCCATGTCGGCGCGACAGCGATGGAGCCGCGGTCCCGGACATAGAACCACATGCGGTTGGCCAGCCGGAAGCGCTGGGCCAGGTCGTCCACGTAGCTCAGGTTGTAATTGAAGCCGGCTGGCACTGAATCGGCCGCGTTGCTGGCCTGCGCGAGATTGCCGGCCTGCAGGTATGCCCGGGCGGTCCCGACCCACGCAGCGTTGGCCAGGGTTGGCCCATCTGCACCGGCTCCCCTGCCCTGCGCAATGGCCAGGGCGAAGTGCGCAGTCGCGGAGTCCAGCATGTTCGGCGTCGTCAACGCCGGACCCGCCAGGACGGTACCCTGACAGAACTGCTCCGCCATGAACAGGTACGACCACCCCAACACAAAGTTCACCCGCGCGTAGTTGAGGTTGGTCGCGGGGTTGGGGAGCGCGGCTTTCAACACCAGATAAGACGACGCCACCGCCTGCGACAGCGGGAACCAGATATCGCCGTCGAGACTGCCGTTCTGGATCGAGATATCGCGCCGGCCGAATTCATTTCGCGTCGGGAAGGTTTCCGACACGTCGGTCTCGCCCGTGAACCATGACGAGTACACGATCAAATGCCCGTACGCGGACGCGAAGTTTTGTTGCGCTGAACGGGCCAGCAACGCCGCATCAGCCACCGGATCGAGCGCGCTATTATCGATCACGCCCGGGTTGTCCACCGACAGCCAGTTGCTGCAGCCACCGAGGAGGAGAGCCCCGGCCGCGATGGCCATGCAGGCACAGCTTCTGAGTGTGCGCATCGTGGAGGCTCCTTTCAGAACGTCAGGTTGACGCGAACGACATACCGCCGGACGGGCGGCTGCGTAAAGAAGTCGTCGCGGTTGTACAGCGCCACCGCGTTCGACACGACCTCGGGATCGTAGCCCTGGTACTTCGTCCACAATGCCAGGTTCTGACCGGCGAGTGTCACTGACGCCGTCGTCGCCCGCAACACCCGGGCCCATTGTGCCGGCAGCGTATAGCCGACGGAGAGCTCGCGCAACCGCACGAACGAGCCGTCCTGGATGTACGCCTCCTGCACGTCGTTCACGGTTCTGCTGGAATCGAGCGGCGTGAGGAACGCCGGCTGCCCTGGGGTCAGGTTGCCGTAACGCCGCAGCCGCTCGGTGCGGCTCAGTTTCAGCGTATCGAGCCGGTTATCACTCCGCACGAGCTGGGTCTCGCGGAAGAAATCGGTGAAATTCCGCACCTTGTGACCGCGCTTCGTATCGATCAATCCGTAGAACCGCAGGTTCCGCATCACGGTCACGTTGGTCGAGAAGTTGCCTTCGAACGTCGGCAGCACGTTGCCGGCGAACACGGGCTTCTCCGTGACGCGCACGATGTTCGTCGTGGTATCGATGCTGATGATCCTGCGCGTCCACCAGGCGCCGAGTTGCAGCCCTGTCTGCACGCGGTTCAGGGTCCCAAAGGGCGCCACCGAATCGCGACCCCTGCCCATATCCGTTACTTCATTGTGCAGTGTGTTCGCGCCGATGCGGAGTTCCCAGCTGACGCTGGGCCGGTTCACCGGCACCGCGCGCACCGCGAGCTCGAACCCACGATTGACGAGCGCGCCGATGTTCACCCAGGGCGCCTGCGGGAATCCGCTCGAGGGCGGCAACGGCTTCTGCAGCAGCAGGTCGCGGCTGACCTTGCTGAAGTAGGTCAGCTCGACGCCGACCAGGTCACGCATGAATCCCGCGTCGAATCCGGCCTCGAACTCCTCGCCACGCTCGAAGCGCAGTCCGGGGTTGCCGGGATTCAACGGGATCGCGCCCGGGGCGACGATGGCGCCGTCGTAGTAGGGCACGGACTGCAGCGTTGTGAGTGATGCGCCGGGCGCTGGAATCCGCCCCGTCGATCCCCACGCCGCACGCAGGCGGAGTGTGTTCACGGGGCCGACTTTCCAGAATGGCTCCTGACTCGCCACCCACGACACCCCGACCTTCGGCAGAAACACCCACTTCGCCTGGGCGCCGAATGACGACGAGTTGTCGTAGCGCAACCCGACCTGGCCGAAGAGCCGGTCGTTCAATCCTACCTGCCATTGGCCGATGAAGCCGATCGAACGCTGCAGCGCCCAGTCCTGACCGCCGGAGCGCAGTGAGGCCGCGCTGACGACGTCGTTCGAGTTGACCGTCAACCCTTCGCCGGTCGCGAAGACCTGCTCCTCCCGCGTTTCAACCAGCTGGAAGCCGAACGAGAGGTTGGAGACGAGCGTCGGGGAGAGCCCGTACTGGAAGTTCCCGAGATAGTCGACCGTGTGCCGCTCGACCCCGCGTCGGTCCTCGTTGATCTGGCCCGTGTTGATCGGATAGGAGTTGCGCGAGTTCTTGGGCAGGAAACGGCGATCCTCTTCCCGGACCCAGTCCAGGCCGGCCGTCAGGCGATGTGTGAAGTTCGGACGCGCCGCCCAGTTCGCGGTGATGCTGGCG
>DATGVC010000152.1:0-3134 GCA_035300745.1 Gemmatimonadales bacterium
CCGGCGTCTTCCGTCCAGTAGGCATCGAGATTGAACGACAGCGGGAGCGACCAGGCCGTGATGTCGTAGAAGCCGTAGTCCTCTTTGTCCGCTTCCTCGCCGCGCCGGCGGTTGCGGTGAAACTTGGCGTACTCACGCTCCACAAACGTGCGCTGCAGCTCGGCTTCCGGCTCGAGCATCGCCTTGGCAATGCGGCGTTGCGGCTGATTGAGATCGATGACGTAGCTGCCGGCTGGGAACGTCTGCGCCACCGCCGCGCTGCGGGCGCTGATGTAGGGATGCGCCGCGCGTGACGCGAGCGGCTGGCGCAGCCGCGTGACCTCGATGCCGTTGCGGAGCAGCAGACCGACAACGTGCGCCGCCGACTGTGGATCGTTGCCGGGAACGATAACGACGCGCTTCAGCCGATCGGTGGCCGCGTCGGTCAGTGCGGAACGGCGAAAGTCGTAGTAGTCCTGCAGACGGCTTTGCCGGTTCTTCGCCGTCGTCTCGAGCGTTGCGAGCGACGCGACGAAGTGGTGGGCGATGCCGTCGCGGAAAGTCGTGATGCTGCCGTCGTCACGGCGCTTGCGGAATTCGGGCCCGCCGTCCGTCTCGTAGGTCATCCCCGTGGCGCCCTGGAAAGTTGACCACTCGTCCCAGTAGCCCACATAGAAGAAGTCGAAGACGCCGCGCACGAAATACTGCCAGCCATAGCGGTCGAACGCCGCCGCGTTGCCGCGGCCGTACGTCTCGAACCACTTCGTCGTCTGCGCCGGCAGATTCATGTTCACGGCCTGCGCGACGGGAGGGAAGAAGAAGTTCGGTGTCGTCGAGTGGTGGTCCACGAACACCTGCGGCCGCCAGCGCAGCACGCCATCCATCATCGCTCGCACTTCCGGCTGGCTTTGGGCGAGCAGGTCGCGGTTCATGTCGAAGCGATAGTGGCTGTAGCGCCCTGTGATGCTCCAGGGCTCGTTCTGCTCAAACGCCCACGGGTGGTCCGCGCCCACGGCGACGGAGTTGTACCACGCTGCGAAGCGCTCATGCCCATCGGGATTCGCCGATGGGTTCAGAACCACGACCACGGACTTGAGGATCTCGAGCGTCTGCGGCTCGTCGGAGGCGGCGAGCTGGTAGGCGACCTGGATCGCGGCCTCGAACCCCGCCGGCTCATTCCCATGCACCGAGTACTGGAAGACCGCTACTGCCGGGCTCTGCGCCGCGATTGCGGCTGCCCGTGCGGCAGACGTCTTGCGCGGGTCGGCCAGCTCCGCGAGGCCGGCGCGGATCTGATCGAGCTTGGCGAGGTTCGCGGGATCGGAGATGATCAGCGCCCGAATGGGCCGGTACTCGGTCGTGCGTCCCCACGTCTCGATGCGCACGCGGTCACTCGCGGTGGCGACGAGAGTGTCGAGATAGTGCTGCATCACTGCGTACATCGTGTGCTGGTCGCCGGCGGCGTAGCCGGTGATCGCCTCGGGGCGCGGCACGGTGGGGCGATAGGGGCTGCGGGCGTAGAAGTCAAACGGCTCCTGGGCGGCGAGGGGCGATGATAGAGACACCCCGACCACCAACGCAACGAGACTCGGGCGCATGGGTTCTACCGTGAAGAGGTGAAACGAACTGCTACGCCCGGCGGCGGGCCGCGGGCAGCGCTTGGTCGAAAGAAGCGAACTCGAATGGCTTGGGGACGCAAGGGCGGCCGGTGCCGTCGAGGAAGCGGCGCATTTGCTCGTTCACGAGGTCACCCGTCGTAAAGATCACGCGCTCGGCGTGGCCGGGGTCGTTGCTGCGGAGTCGCTCGAAGAGCTGCTCGCCGGACAGGTCCGGCATGCGCATATCCACAATCACGGCGTCGTACTTCGATGCCTTCAGGCGAACGAGGGCGTCTTCGCCGCTGGCCGTCGTCTCGACCTCGTGGCCCTTGCCGGCGAGATACCGCTGCAGGGATACGCGTACCGAGGCCTCGTCGTCCACCACCAGCACGCGCAGGCGGTCGATGCCTACGGGTGGAACGTGCGCGATGGACGCGTGCTCACCGGAGGGGCGCGGCTCGGTGACCGGGATCTCGACCACGAAACGGGCACCCGCTTGTGGCGGGTTCTCAGCCCAGATCCGCCCCTCGTGCTCGCGCACGATTCCCAGCGAGATCGAGAGCCCCAGACCCGTTCCCGAACCGGTCGGCTTGGTGGTGAAGAACGGGTTGAAGATCCGCTCGATCAGATTCGGCGGAATGCCGGCGCCGGTGTCCTCGACTTCGATCCGGATCGAGTCGCTGTTGCGCCGGGTGCGGACGGTCAGCCGATGATGGTGCCCTTCCCGCTGCTCCATCGCCTGCTCGGCATTCGTGATGAGGTTCAGGAACACCTGCTGCAGCTGATGCGCGTCGGCCATCGTGTCCGGAAGCGAATCGTCGTACTCGCGCCGTACGTCGATGCCGCGCACCCGTAGCTCGTAGCCGCGCAGCTCGAGCGTGTCGTCGAGGACCTGGTTGATCTCGGTGGGGCCTTTCTCGGCCTTATGCTGGCGCGCAAAGGTCAGGAGGTTCTGCACGATGCGGCTGGCGCGACGCGCCTCGCTGTAGATGGTTTCAGCCGCCGTGCGCTGATCTGGCGGAAACCGCTTCTCGGCGAGCAGGAGCTGGGCAAACGCCGAGATGCCCGCCAGCGGATTGTTGAGCTCGTGCGCGACGCCCGAGACCAGCTGTCCGATCGCCGACATCTTTTCCGACTGGATGAGCTGCTCCTGCAGCATCTTCTGGTCGGTGACGTCGCGGATGAGGCACAGCACTTCTTCGTCTTTCTGCGGCGTCGAGTACGTCACCGAAATCGTGCGGACTTCACCGTCCTTGCGATAGAACTGCGTCTCGAACAGCCCGGTCTCACCGGCGAGTGCCTGCTGGAAGTGGGCCAACGCCTTGGGGAGGTCATCGTCCGGGAGCATGGGGGCGAACCACTGCCCGACCAGCTCCTCGCGCTTGTATCCGGAGATGTTCTCGGCCGCGTGATTCACCGTCGTGAAGCGGCCGTTCGCGTCGAGGGTGACGATCGCGTCGGAGGCCGACTCCACCAGGTGGCGGTAACGGGCTTCGGAGCGGGCCAGGGTGTCCTGAGCGCGCTTGGGCTCTGTGATATCGCGAAGGGTGGCGACGG
>DATGVC010000153.1:0-5202 GCA_035300745.1 Gemmatimonadales bacterium
TCCCCATCCCCCGCCGAGGGCCTTGTAGATTGCGATGAGCGTGACTGCGGTATTCTTCTCGCTCTGCACCAATTGGTCCTCGGCCGCGTAGACGGAGCGTTGCGCGTCGAGGACCGAGAGGAAGTCCTCCAGACCGCTCGCGTACCGGTCGGTGGCCAGCTCGAGCGCGCGGCGGTTCGCGGCGACGGAAGCGCCCAGCGAATCGCGCCGCCGCAGCTCGCGCCCGTGGGCCGAGAGCGCGTTCTCGACCTCTTCGAGCGCGGTGAGGATGGCCTTCTCATATTGGAGGAGCGCCTGTTCCTGCCGCGCCTCTTGCACCCGGATGTTCGCCCGGATGCGTCCGCCCGCGAGGATCGGCCAGCGGAAGCCGAACCCGGCGCTCCAGAACTGGCTGGAGGCGTCGAAGTCACCCAGGTCGTCGCTGCGGCGGCCGAAGCTGCCTAGAAGATTGAAGCGTGGGAACAGATCCGCCGTGGCGACGCCGATGCGGGCGGTTGCCGCCGCCAGCTCCCGCTCGCTGCGCCGGAGATCGGGCCTTCGCGAGAGCAACTCGGAGGGGAGGACGCGGGGAACGTCGGGAGGCGCGGGCGGCAGCGCCCCGGGAGCATCGAGCTCGGCGAGCAGCGCCTCGGGATCCCGACCCAGCAGGACACCGATGCGGAAGACCGACTGCTGGCGCACCACTTCCAACGACGGCCGCTGGGCCAGGGTCGCGGCAACGAGTCCTTGCGCGCGGGCCACATCGAGCTCGGAGCCCAACCCCGAGTCGAAGCGCGCCCGGGCGAGCGCCAGGCTCTCCTTCTGCGACTCGACGGTCTGGTCGAGGATCTCGATCTGCCGTTCGGCGCCTCGCAGCTCGAGGTAGTTGCGGGCGACGTCCGCGACGAGCGTGACCAGGACGTCCTCTCGCCCTTCCTCCGCTGCCTGGACCTGCGCAAGGGCGGCTTCCTCGTCCCGCCTGACGCCGCCGAAGAGGTCGATCTCCCAGCTGGCGTCGAATCCTGCCTCGAAGACGCTGTGGGCGGAGGCGCTGCCCGGCTCGCCGAAGGAGATCTCCCGCTTCGACCGCGAGTACCCGCCGTTCGCGTCCACCTGGGGCAACCCCGCCGAGGCAGCGATTCCGCGCGCGGCACGCGCCTCGCGGATGCGGGCTGCGCTGACCTTGAGGTCGAGGTTTCCCTCGACTGCGCGCGCAACGAGGCTGTCGAGCAGAGGATCGCGAAACCCGGTCCACCACTGCTCGAACGACGAGGGCCCCCGTCCGGCGCCTTCACTGAACGCCTTTGGAACGGCGATCTCCGGGCGCTGGTACTGCGGTCCCACCGTGCAGCCAACCAGGAGGGCGAAGGTGACCAGGAGGCTCTTCATCGCAGCGCCACCTGCCCGGCGTCGATGAATACGTCGAGCTGCTCGCCCACGAAGAGCGGAAGATCGTCCTGCTCCACCTTGTAGATGACCTGCAGCACCCGGGTGTCGACCCGCTCCGTGCTGTCGCCGGTCAGGGACTTCTTCGGGACCACGAAGGGCTCGAAACGCACGAACGAGAGCGGCGTCTTGAGCTCCGCGTTCCCGCGCAGACGCCCCACCGCGGCCGAGCCCGCGCGCACCCGCCACCCCTCGTGCTCGTCGACGTCGACCCGCACGTGCAACGGCTTGGATCGACCCAGCACGATCAACGGCGATTCGCTGGGAGCGGCAGCGGCGAACTCGCCCACGCGCAGTTTCACCTGCAGGACCTCCGCGTCGATCGGCGAACGCACCGTGCTCCGCTCGATCTCCACGGCCGTGGCGCGGACCTGGGCTTCGGCGGCCGCGACCTGGGCCCGGGCTTCGTCCAGCTCGGCAGCAGCCGTGTCCACCGCCGACCGCCGCCGGGACAGCTCTTCAGCGCTGACCGCGCGCTTGTCCTTCACCTGCTCGGCGAACGAGAGCTGACGTCGGAGATCGTCGAGACGCGCATCCGCGACCCGGGCGCGCGAGCGGGCGACCGCGAGCGTCTGCCGGCGCACGTCGAGCTCTGCGCGGAGCTGCCGCGTGTCCAACTCGAAGAGCGGGTCGCCCGCGCGGACCGCGTCTCCAGCACCGACGAACACCTTGGGAACGATGCCGGACAGGGGCGTGCCGATGGCAATGTTCTCCGTGCTCGCCTCGACCAGGCCAACCGCGGCGACGGTATCGCGGAAATCCGAGACGGGAGGCGGCGACGGGGGGATCGTGCTTTCGCGGTGAGTCGTCGTGTGCACGATGGCGTAGGCCGCCCAGGCCGCGGCGAGGATTCCGATCAGCGGTAGAATGAACCGTCTCATGGCCTCAGGCCTCCTTCCGGGTGACTTTCGCGATTCGTCCGTCGTCCATGTGCGCGATGCTTTGCGCGTAATGGAAGACGCGCGTGTCGTGCGTCACGACGATGACCGCACGATCGGGATGGACGGCGTTGCCCGCGAGCAGCGACATGACCGCTTCGCCGCTGGCATGATCCAAGGCTGCGGTGGGCTCGTCGCAGATGACCAGGCGTGGCTCGTGGATGAGCGCCCGGGCGAGGGCGACGCGCTGCTGCTGGCCGCCGGAGAGCTTCGAGGGCAAGGCGTGGATCCTGTGTGATAGACCCAGCCGCGAGAGAAGCGATCCAGCCCGATCGAGCGCTTCTTTCCGCGAGATTCCGGCGATGAGCAGCGGCACCGCCACGTTCTCCGCAGCGGTGAAGGCAGGCAAGAGGTTGTACTGCTGGAAGAGGAAGCCGACGTTCTTGCGCCGGAAGAGGATCCGCTCGGCTGGGGCGAGGTCGTCGACCTCGACGCCCAGCACCGACAGATCCCCGTCCGTCCGATCCAGGAGTCCAGCGATGACCGAGATGAGCGTCGTCTTGCCGCACCCGCTCGGACCGACCAGGAAGCTCAGCTCGCCGAAGCGCGCGTCGAACTCGACGCCGCGGAGCGCCTCGATGCGCGTGTCGCCCTCGCCGAAATGCTTCCGCACCGCGCGGCAGGAAACCGCCAGGCTCATCGGAAGACCTCCGCAGGCTCGAGCACCAGCACCCGCCGGATGCTGAGGATGCTGGCCATCGCGACCACGAACAGGATGCATGCTCCCGTGAGGCCCGCGCACTGCCACAAGAGGACGATCCCCCGGGTGGCCAGCTTGTGCCGGAAGATCTCGAAGAACGTCGCCGCCATCCCAGTGCCGAGGCCGAAGCCCAGCGCCGCGACGCTCACCGCCTGCAGCAGGATCATTCCGACCAGCCGCGGGTTGGTCACTCCCATGGCCTTCAGCGCGCCGAACTGCTTCAGGTTCTCGACCGTGAACAGATAGAAGGTCTGGCCGGCCACCACCGTTCCCACGATCAACGCCACCAGGATCGTGATTCCGAAGTTGACCGGGATTCCGGTGTTGCGCAGGTAGTACCCGATGCCGTCCCACATGAACTGCTGCGTCGTCCGCGCGCGGAGCGATGTGCGAGCGGCGATGCGCTCGGCCAGCTCGGCGGGGCTCGTTCCGGGAAGCGGCCTGGCGATGATGAATGACAGTTGGGTCCGCTCGCGGCCCAGGAAGTTCACCGCCTCGCTGTAGCGGGTGTGCATGATCGGCACGCTCAGGAAAGGAGCGGACGCGTCCGAGATCCCCACGATCGTGACGCGGTGATCGTTCATTTCCAGGATGCGCCCGAGCTCGAGCGGCTCGCCGGGGAAGAGCAGCACGTAGCCAGCCTGGTCGATGATCATGGAGTCGGGTTCGCGCAGCCGCTCCCAGGACCCGAGAAGCATCTTCCGCGGAGCGCCCGACAGCGTCGCGTCGTCGAGCCCCAGAAGCACCGAGACGGCGAACCTTCCCTGGAGCGTCTTGGCCACCGGGCTGCCCTTGAAGAGGCGCACCGCCCACGCCACCCCCGTAACGCCGCGCACCCGGGTGAGGTCGGTGTCCTTGAGCGCCTTGGTCTGATCCCAGTATTCGGTCTTCGGATCCATCACCCAGACCTCGGCGTCCGTCACGTCGAGGATCTGGCTGGCCGTGCGCCGCATGATGCTGGCGAAGATGGAGGTCTGGTTCTCCAGCAGAAACGTGCAGAAGGCGATTGCGAAGACCAGGCCGAAGTACTTGGCCCGATCGCCGGTCAGCATCCGCAGGGCTACGAAGTTCATCGACCACGCTCCTTGATTTCCGTACTAACTGGCATATAATTAGCAGTCAAGGAGTTTCTGACGACATGGTACAAAATGAAGGGGCGCGGCCGCGCGGCAGGCCTCGAGAGTACGATCCGGAAGTCGCGCTCCAGCAGGCCATGGATGCCTTCTGGGACACGGGGTTTTCCGGCACCTCCCTGGACGATCTGAGCACGCGGACCGGCATGAACCGGCCCAGCCTGTACGCCGCTTTCGGCGACAAGCAGGCGCTCTATCTGAAGACGCTGGAGGCGTATCTCGCGGGCAGGCGCGAGGCCGTCGCGGCGGCGCTCGCAGCCGGGCGGCCTCTTCGCGAAACGCTTCGCGAGATCTACGAGACGGTGCTCGACCGTTTCCTCGAGGGCGACCGGGGCGCGAGGGGCTGCTATCTGGTGGGGACTGCGGCGACCGAGGCGGTCGACAATCCCGAAGTGCGCGAGGCGCTCGCCCGCTCACTGCGCGAGCTCGATGGGGGTTTCCGCGAGGCGTTCTCCAGGGCGAAGGCGCGCAGCGAACTGGGACCAGAGGCGGATCCCGAGGCGCTCGCCACGGTCGCGTCTGCGATCGTGTATACGCTCGCCCTTCGCGCGCGGGCAGGTCAGCCGCGCGCGGCCTTGCGGAAGGTGGCCGATTCAGCCGTGCAGCTGATTTGCTCCAGCGGCGGCCCAACGCGGAAGCGGAGGCGCGGGCGCTGATGCACGCGCAGCGGCGACCCCTTTCCACTCAACCGCTGCTCTGCTCCACGATCAATTCCTGCGCGGCGGGGTGTGCACACCCCAGCCGCGCTCTGCTAGGCTGACTAGTCGGTGTGAGGAGAGGGGCGGACGCGACGGAACCGGCCTTATCCGTCCGTATGGCCGGGACCTGTGATGTAAAAGCCGAGGCCTTGATTGGAGCGGAACACCGGGTTCGAACCGGCGACCTTCGCCTTGGCAGGCGAAACGCCCTCCCTGTTTCGCACGAAACCGGGCGAAAGCGTCAGCTGGGTTCCGGTGGTCCATTCCGGCAGGCGAGTACGAACGCCTCGACGTCGGATCGAGCTACC
>DATGVC010000154.1:0-2023 GCA_035300745.1 Gemmatimonadales bacterium
GCGCCTGTTCCCGGGACCGATCTCCACACCACCATTGATCTGGATCTGCAGCGCTACATCGCGAAGGCATTCCCCGCCGGACAACGCGGCGCAGTGTTGGCGCTGAATCCGAACACCGGCGAAGTCCTCGCGCTCTACAGCGCTCCCGGATTCGACCCCAATGCCTTCGTCGGCGGGATCTCGGCACCGTACTGGCGCTCGCTCAACGAAAGCCCGGCGCACCCGCTGCTCGACCGCGCGATTCAGGCCCGCTATCCACCGGGGTCCGCCTGGAAGCTCGCGATCGCCGCCATGGCGCTGAAGCGCGGCATCGTGGGCCCGCGCAGTCACATGCCCATTCCCTGCCGGGGTGGGCTGCAATATGGCAATCGCTACTTCCGGTGCTGGAATGCGCATGGGCACGGGGATCTCACGCTGACGGAAGCGATCGCGCAGAGCTGCGACGTCTACTTCTACCAGCTTGGCATCAAGCTGGGCGTGACCTCGCTGCTCGAGGACGCGAATGCTTGGGGCTTCCGCGGGCGCACCGGCATCGACCTGCCGGGCGAGATCCCCTCCGAGTTTCCCACCGGCCCCGAGTACTACGACCGCATCTACGGCCCCCGGCGCTGGACCTCGGCGGTCGCGTTGAACCTGGCGATCGGGCAGGGAGAGAACGCGCAGACGCTCGTGCAGATGGTGCGCTTGTATCAGCAGCTGGCGAGCGACGGTCGGTTGCGGACGCCGTTTGTCGTGCGTCGGACGGCGACATCCATGACCGAGAATGCGTCGCTCGAACTCAACGCCGACCAGCTCGCCACCCTGCGGCGAGCGATGATCGCCGTCGTCGAGCAAGGGACGGCGCGTGGCTCTCGCCTGGCGAACCTCACGATCGCCGGCAAAACCGCGACGTCGCAAAATCCGCACGGGCTCGATCACGGCTGGTTCATCGGCTTCGCGCCGGCGGACAAACCGGAGATCGTGGTCGGCGCGATCATCGAGTTCTGGGAACACGGCAGCAAAGTGGCCCCCCTGGTTTCGCGGACGATTGCGCACTACCTCGGCATCGACGAGCAAACCGCGTCCAAGATGAAGGTCACCTTGCCGAACGATTCAGCGCCGGCACCGTTTCAGATTCCCGCGTTGCCCGATACCCTCCCTCCCGTTATTCCGGTCGACAGTGCTGTCGCGCGTCCGCCAACTCGATAAAGCGCTGGCCGTCTCGGTCGGCGCGCTGGCGGTGTACGGGCTGGCAACGCTGTACTCTGCCGGCCAGACCGACGTCCCGACGTTCGTCGCAACAATCTGGCGGCGGCAGGTCGTCTGGTTGGGCCTCAGCCTGGTCGTCGCAGTGCTCACCTTCCGCACCTCGCCGCGGATGCTGGAATGGGCGACGCCATTCGCTTATGCGATCGCGTTGTTCCTCCTTCTGCTCACCCTTTTCATCGGCACGGGCGCGGGGACGGCGGCGAGCAGCAAGTCGTGGATCGCGATAGGTGGGCATCGGTTCGGGCAGCCCGCGGAGCTGGCGAAGCTCGCGACGATCGTGATGCTCGCCCGCTGGCTCGCGGCGCTGCGTGAGCCACCGGCCACGCTGCGCGATCTGATTATTCCGGGCCTGATCGCCGGTTTGCCCTGCCTGCTCGTGGTGAAGCAGCCCGATTTGGGCAGCGCCATCGTGTTCATCGCGATCCTGTTCTTCATGCTGTTCTGGGCGGGGACGAAACCGTCGCTGTTAGTGCTCGCCGCTTCACCCGTCATTGGGCTCGTGCTGGCGTTTTCGACCGTCGCGTGGGGCGTGTGGATCGCGGTTCTGGCCGCTCTGCTGTTGTGGTGGCGACCCTACCTCTGGGAAGGGATCGCGATCATGGGTCTGAACCTGCTTGGCGGCGTGCTGGCTTTCCCGTTTTGGAACCGGCTGGCGCCCTACCAGCAGAACCGGTTGCTGGCTTTCCTGAACCCAGACGTGGACCCGAGAGCGGCGGGGTGGCACGTCATCCAGTCGAAGGTGGCGGTGGGCTCCGGCGGGTTACTGGGGAAGGGA
>DATGVC010000155.1:0-2582 GCA_035300745.1 Gemmatimonadales bacterium
TACTACCCGCAGCGAAATGTCTTTTACGACGGGTTCGTTTTCACCTGGGAACGTGAAGCTGACATCGACAAGCTTGAGGTCGCCGAGAGAATTCGCGAGCTCATATTCGACCGGCTTGTCCGTCGTCGCATTGTGATCGCCAATTAATGGCTGTACCCGACGCGCGGCTAATGTCCACCGCCCGACATCCAACGCCGCCAAACGGAGCGGAGCCACCACTTCGCCGAGTGAGAAGGAGAACACGACAATGGCCGCAAACATCAGTGGGGTTACATTGTGCGAGCCGACTAAAGCCGCCCCGCTGAGCAGCGCACCGAGGATGGCGCCCTGACTTCCCAACGATCCCGCGAACCGCAGGCCGGCATCGAGCTGAATAAGACGAAATTCAGTCTCGGCCGCGAGCCTGCACGCTGCGGCAACGCCTTCTGCCTGAGCAGCGAACGCCCCCGCAATGCAGAGCTCAGTGCGTCCGCGGTCCAGATCAGCAAGACGTGTCCGGGCGGCGTCAAGTGCCAGCATTCGCCGTCGCGCGTCGCGGGTCGCGAAACCTCCGATCAAACAAGGCGCCAGGACGCCGCCGAGCAAAACAGGCGTGATCGTCGCGACCGCCAGGACGGGACTGATGCCCCACAGGATAATCGCAAAGCCCGCGAGGATGACCGCCGCGGCGACGAGCGGAGTTACGAAACGAATGTTGAGGCCATCCAGCGCGTCGAGGTCGCTCGAGAGTCGTGCGAGAAGCACGCCGGCGCGCGGCCTGGCCAACTCGCCACGCCCATCTGCGATGGACCGGAAGACGTTCACGCGTAATCCCGCAATGAAGCGAAAGGTAGCGTCGTGAGTTGCAAGCCGTTCGGCGTAACGGGCAAGCGTACGCACAATGGCAAACAAGCGTATCGCGGCACTGGGGATGACCATGTCAAACGCTGTTAGACCTATCCCAGCGATCGCCGAGCCCGCGATCAGATAGCCGGAAAGGGCGAGCAGCCCTGCCCCGGCCGCAAGTGTCAGTGCGGCCAGTGCAATGCCACTTACGAAGCGCCAAGGCGCGGAGCGGATCGACGACCAAAGCACGTCCAGCAAGGGCGCTGTACCGGTCACGACCCGATTTCCACGACGCTGCCGAAGCACAGGGTAACGATACGATCCATCCGGCGAGCCAGATTTCCGTCATGTGTCGCAACAATCAGTGTCTTGCCGCGCGCCGCGTCCAGAAGTGCTGAACGAACTTCATCCGCCGTCACGCTGTCGAGATCCGCGGTCGGCTCGTCCGCAAGAATCACCGGCGCATCGGCCAGCACGGCGCGCGCGATTGCGAGACGGCGAAGCTCCCCGCCTGAGAGACCTGCACCGTTCTCGCCGATCGGCGTCTGCATTTGACGTTGCATCCGCCCGACCCGTTCCGCCAGGCGCGCCTGCTCGAGCGCATCAGCCGCGCGCTCGCAGTCGATCAGCCGGTCCCCCAGTTGAAGATTTCGGCCGAGCGATGCTTGCCGCACATACGGCTCTTGTCCGATCCAGGCCATTCGACGACGTAAAGTCTCCGCCGTGTCGCTTGTAAGGAACATGCCGTCGATCGCAACTCGGCCCTGAGCTCCCTCGATGAGACCTGCGATAGCATGAAGCAAGGCACTCTTGCCGGCGCCGCTCGGCCCCATGATCGCGACGTGCTCGCCGGCGGCGACGGCAAGCTTCGCGCGCTTCAGCAATGGACGCACGCACCCTGCAAGCCGTACAGTCAGTCGTCTGACGTCCACGGAGGACGCGAAAGGACGATCCAGATGGCGATGTGCGGTGGCATCAAGGCGACCAACGATGCTCGGCCGCCGGACGTTGAAGATGTCATCGGTGCGTTCTGCAAGTCCTGTCACGGCGGCGCGGTCGTGATAGCCGGCCGCGAAATCCCGTAACGGCTGAAAGAAATCCGGCGCCAGCAACAGCATGAACAGCCCTCCGGATAGCCCGAAAGTGGTCAGCGTCGCGCCAAAGGTAATCCATCCCAAGAGATAGAAGCCGACATAGAGCGCGACCATCGCGACGCCGACGGTCGCGAAGAATTCGAGCGCGGCAGAGGACAAAAAGGCGATGGAAAGCACATCCATGGCGGTGCGTCTCACGCGCTCACCGGAAGCCTCGATCGCGGCGGCGACACGCCCTTCCGCACCCAATAGACGGATGGTCGCCAGACCGCGCAGGCGATCGAGCAGCAGCCCGGTCAAGTTGCCCGCTTCGTCGAGTTGGCGGCGGCTGCGTTCCCGCGCCGTTGCCCCGATCAACGCCATGAAAACCGGGATCACCGGTCCGGTGATCGCCAGCATCAATGCGACTGCCCAGCTGACCGGCAGGATCGCGACTAAAATTGCGACCGGGACCACCGCCATCCTGAACCGGGCGATCTGATACCTGACGAGAAACGGATCGATTGTCTCTACCTGATCAACGACAAGCGCCGCGATTTCGCCGGCCGGCGGCCGGGTGGCATCGAAAGGCGACCACGGCAGAACGGCTTGAATGAGCTTGCGTCGCAGATCCAGCTTTGTCGCCACTGAAGTGCGAGCGCTTAGCGCAAACGCTCCAACCTC
>DATGVC010000156.1:0-2474 GCA_035300745.1 Gemmatimonadales bacterium
ACAGTTTTCCGGAGCGCGGGTCATTTCTACGCGGCCCGACACCACGGCCGGGCAGGCATCCACTGTTAGGGCGCCCCGTAACAGACTCTGCAGGAGGCGGATCGTGATCAAGGGAAAGGTGAAGTGGTTCAATGACGCCAAGGGATACGGCTTCATTGAGCAGGAAGGCGGCGAAGACGTGTTCGTCCATTTCTCGGCGATTCAGATGGACGGTTTCAAGACACTGGCCGAGGGTCAGGTGGTGGAGTTCGAAGTGAAGCAGGGGGACAAGGGGCTCCACGCCACGAACGTCGTGCGCGTCTAACGCGCGCCCTTCACCCGACCATTCCGCCCCGCCCGATTCTTTGGGCGGGGTTTAGTTTTCCCGCCATGCCGCCGCGCCCAGCGCCACCCATCCCCGCCACGTCAGCCGGGAAGACTTGCGTCTTCCTGGTCGACGGCTACGCGCTCATCTACCGCGCCTTCTTCGCAATGATCGCGCGGCCCCTCACGACAAAAAGCGGCGAGAATACGTCGGCGGTCTGGGGCATCACGAACTTTCTGCTGCGCCTCTACGAGAACTACCATCCCGAATACATCGGCTGGGTGCACGACCGCGGCGTGTCCTTTCGTCAGGAGCAGTACCCCGAGTACAAGGCGACGCGCCAGAAGTTGGGGGAGGAGCTGCAACAGGACTTCGACCGCTCGCTCGAGCGTGTGTGCCAGATTCTCGACGCTTTCCATATCCCGGTCATCGCGATCAACGGCTACGAGGCCGATGACGTCGTCGCGACCCTCGCCGAGCGGGCGGCGGGCACTGGAATGCAGGCGGTCATCGTATCAGGCGACAAGGATTTTTATCAATTGATCGGTGACGGAATCGCGCTGCTCAACCCCGGGCGCGGGGGACAAGCGGCCGTCGAGGAACAGTGGGTCGATCAGTCGAACGCGAGCGAGCGGCTCGGCGTGCCGCCCCAGCGCGTGGTGGATTATCTCGCGCTCGTGGGCGACAGCTCCGACAATATTCCCGGCGTGAAGGGCATCGGCGACAAGACCGCGGTGCAGCTGCTCGAGACCTACGGAGATCTGGACTCGATTCTCGCACGCGCGGCGGACATCCCGGGCAAGCGCCCCCGCGAGGCGCTGCTGCAGCAGGCCGACAATGCGCGCCTCTCTCGCCAGCTCGTGACGCTGCGGCGCGACGTGCCCGTGGAGCTCGATCTCGAACAGCTGCGTGTCCGCACGCCCGATACGGGCACCCTCGCTTCGCTGTTCACGGAGCTCGAATTTCGGACCTTGATCCCGAAGCTTGGCGATCTGGCCTCGGCGGGCGTCATCCAGCCCGTCGAACCAGGCTCGCCACCGGCACCTCCCGCGGGCCCACGGGCAGCACAGCTCGCGGATCCGCGCATCGTCGACGATGCTGCCGACCTCCCGGCAATGATTCAGGAGCTGCGTGGCGCGCGACTCGTCGCGCTGCAAGCGGAGCCGCGACTCGTTGGTCTCTCATTCGCGGTGGCGCCCGGCCGCTCGTGGTATCTCCCCTTCGGCCACGTGCCGCGCGAAGGGGAATTCGAGGCCGCGCCGCCTCGCAACCTGCCACCGCTCTCGAGTGAGGCGCTCGTGCCGCTGCGCGCGCTCCTTGCCGACCCGACCGTTCGCAAAGCGGGGCACGACATCAAGGCGGCGTGGGTCGCGTTTGCGCACGCCGGTGTCCCGTTTGCGGGCGTCACCTACGACTCGATGGTGGCGAGCTTCGTGCTCGATCCCGGGAATCGCTCCCACGCGATCAACGATCTGGCGCGCGAGCATCTCTCCGTCGAGCTGCCCACAAGCGCGCAGCTGCTGGGAAAAGGGAAGGGCGGGGGGACGGAGCGAACGTTCGCCCAGGTCCCCCCCGCCGAAGCGGCGCGCGTCTCCGCCGCACAGGCGGAGATGGTATTGCGGCTCGAGGAGGCGTTCCGTTCCGATATCGAGGCACACCACCTCGTACGCCTGCTCGATGAAATCGAGATTCCGCTCATCCCCGTGCTCGTCGATATGGAAGCAACCGGAATCCTTGTCGATCGCGTATTGCTGGGCGAGATGTCCCGCGGCTTCAACAAGGAGCTGACCGCGCTCGAGCTCGACATTTACCGCGCCGCCGGCGGCGAGTTCAACATCAACTCGACGCCGCAGCTCCGGACCGTCCTGTTCGAGCGCTTGAAGTTGCCCGTGCAGAAGCGAACCAAGACAGGTGCCTCGACGGACGTCGAGGTGCTCGAGCAGCTGGCGGCCCTCGGCCACGAAGTGCCACGCCTGCTGATCGAGTATCGCGAGCTGACGAAGTTGAAGTCCACCTACGTGGACGCCCTCCCCGGATACATCCGGGCGGACACCGGACGCGTCCACACGAGCTTCAATCAGACCGGCGCGGCCACCGGGCGTCTCTCATCCTCCGATCCCAATCTCCAGAACATCCCCGTGCGCACGCGCCGGGGGGGCGAGATCCGGCG
>DATGVC010000157.1:0-18720 GCA_035300745.1 Gemmatimonadales bacterium
CTCGAATTGGATCCGACGCCCGTTGGGCGCGGCGGTCGTGTCGATCGTCAGGACGTGCAACTTCGCGTAGTAAACCGCGGGAATGCCGTACGAGCACGTCACGGTACTCGAATGCAGCAGGACGACGCTGTTCACATTCACCACCTGCGCACTGTCCAGATTGTATTTGCTGGTGGGCGCGATCTGGATGGAGTCGAACTGCTGCGCACTGATCTGCAGGCCGGACTGACGCCCCAGCTTCAACGCCCCGGTCGGCAGCAGTAGCGACTTCCCGCTGGTGTCGATGTCGAATGCGAAATCGAACGGCTGGCTTTGCTCGGTGCGGACCTCCCGGCGCGCGGCGATCGAATATCCCGACGGCAGCGAGACGGGCGTGCCGCTCAGTGCGTACAGCGACACGGTATCGACCCGGTTGGTGATGAAGGCCCCGGGCAGTCCGAGGGGATTGCCGCAGGCGGCGATCACGGCGCAAACCAGCAACGACAGAATGAAGTAACGCATGGAAGTGCAGAAGAACTTACAGGGCCGCGTTCAAGTGGGTCAACCCATAGTCGCTGCTTGACTTCGACTTCCCGAAAACCTACGTTGCCCGCGCATATGGCGACCATCCGCGACGTGGTGGAGGCGCTCAGCCGTTCCAACGGCGTGGACGCCGTGGTAGTGGTGGGCCGCGATGGGCTGCCCATCGACTCCCTCGTGGCCAACGGCGTTGATGCCGACAGTGTCGCCGCCGTCCTGCCTACGGCGATCAAGCAGCTGGCGCAGCTCGGCGATGCCGGGGGACGAGGCGACTTCAACACCGCCGTCCTCGAGTTCGGCCGCGGGCTCGCGATCGTTGCGGTCCTCAACACCGAAGCGCTCCTCATCGTGCTGGTGCAGCCCGCGACCAACGTGGGCGCCCTGCTCTTCGATCTGCGCCGACACCGCACCGCTATCGCCGGTCTGCTGTAAGCGGACGGTCCGCCGGTGGTCCCCCCCCCCGCTCACTCCGCACGACACCTCCTCGTGGTCGATGACGAGCCCCATATCGGGCTGGTCTTGCGCCCCTATCTCGAGCAGCTCGGCTACCGCGTGAGCTTCGCGCGCACGCTCGAGGAAGCCCGCACCATATTGCGCGCGAACCCGGCGACCGATGGCGTGCTGCTCGATCTCCACCTGCCCGACGGCTCGGGACTCGATTTCCTGCGCGACCTGCGGAAGCAGGGCGGGACGGCGCGACTTCCCGTCCTCGTCCTCACGGCCGAAGGCGAAGATCGGATCCTGCGTGAAGCGCGCCGGCTCGGGGCCGCCCTGGTGACGAAGCCCTTCAGCCCGACGAAGCTCAGTCAGCGCATCGCGACGATGTTCGGCGACACCCAGCCGGAGGCTTCGTGAGTACCTGGGCCGCAATCCTCGCCGGCGGATCGGGAACCCGGTTCTGGCCGCTCTCGACGCCCGAACGGCCCAAGCAGCTGCTGCCGTTGACCGGCGACCGTCCTCTCCTGGCACAGACGGTGGCGCGCCTGCGCGGACTCGTGCCACCCGAGCGCATCCTCGTACTGACGGGGCCGTCCCTGGTGGAGCGCGTCGCGGCGACGGTGCCGGAGATACCGGAAGCGAACATTTTTGCTGAGCCGCGCGCCGCCTCGACTGCGCCGGCGCTCGCCTGGGCCGCGCACTGGATCGCCAAGCATGACCCCGGCGCCCAGATGCTGTCGCTGCATGCGGACTGGGCGGTCGGTGACGATCGCGCATTCCGCGCCGCCGCCACCCACGCACTCGGCGTCGCTGCAGACCAGGACGTGCTCGTGACGGTCGGTGTGAAGCCCACCCGGAACGAGACAGCGTACGGCTATATCGTGCCCGGCACTCCCGCCGGCAGCGCGCGCAAAGTGAAGCGCTTCATCGAGAAGCCGAGTCCCGCGAGAGCCGCTCTGCTGCGCCGGCGCGGCGCGCTGTGGAATAGCGGGCTGTTCGCCTGGAGCGCGGCGCGGTTCCTCGGTGAAGCCGGCGCCTATGCGGAAGAGCTGGCGCCCGGCTGGTCGGCGCTCACGAGTGGTGACGCGCCGCGCTTCTTTGCGGCGGTGACCCCGGTGGCCGTCGATGTGGCAGTGTTGGAGCGGACCACGCGCCTGGCGGTCGTCACCGGCACGTTCTCGTGGGACGACATCGGCTCCTGGGACGCGCTGCTGCGCATTCGCAGGCGCGACGCCCGCGGCAACGTCACAGTCGGCAACGTGTCGCTGGCCGACGACGTGAAGAACTCGGTGATCTGGGCCGAGTCTGAAGATATCGCGGTCGTCGGCATCGAGGACATGGTGATCGTCCGCGCCAACGGGCACACCCTGGTGATGCCGACCGGACGTCCCGACAAACTTAAGGCTCTGGTGCAGAAGCTGTGAGCCACGCGCTGTATCTCCTCGATCCCGATCCCGCGCCCGCGTGGGCCCCGTTCGCCGGGATCCGACCGCTCTGCGAATTGCGCGCGGGCGCGCACCTCGTGCGCGAGCGCTGGGAAACGTTCGTTGGCACCGAGGCATCGGCGATTTTTGCGCTCCCGCATCTCGCTGGCTTCCCCGAGCCTGGCGTGCCGCCCGTCGAAGCCCGGCGACCGGTCGCCGGCCCAGCGGTGATTGGCTCCTCGACGTTCGCGCCGCGCGGACTCGCCGGCCCGTTACCTAATGCTCCGGCGCGACTCACTCATGAGGGGATCACAGTCGGGTGGGCCATTCCAGCGGGAAGCACGTGGACGGGTCCGGTCTCGAACGCCCAGGCAATGAACGTCGAGGGCGTCCTACTCCGCGGCGTGCATGATCTCGTCAGCGCACTGGAGCAGCTGTTGCGCGAGGACGTCATCAAGCTCCTCGGCGACTCCGATGCCGTGCCCATAGGCTCGATCGTGCTCGGCGACGCTGCGTGGGTGTCGCTGCGGGAAGCGGCCATCGAGCCCGGTGTGGTCTTCGACACTCGCAACGGTCCAGTGATCCTGGAGAGCGGAGTGGAAGTTCGATCCGGCACCCGGCTCGAAGGACCGCTGTGGGTTGGAGCCAATACGCGCGTAGTGGCAGGACCGATCCGGAACTCCGCGATCGGGCCCTGGTGCGTGGTCCATGGCGAGGTCTCCACGAGCACGATGCTCGGCTATGCCAACAAGGCCCACTACGGGTTTCTGGGGCACTCGGTCCTGGGGCGCTGGGTCAATTTCGGCGCCGGGACTACGACATCCAACCTCAAGAGCACCTACGGTCCGGTGCGGCTGGATGTGGGGGGCACGAGGCTGGAAACGGGACACCAGTTTTTGGGTAGTCTAATCGGCGATCACGCCAAGACGGCGATCGGCACGTTGTTCGATGCCGGATCCGTCATCGGTGCGGGCGCCAGCATCTTCGATGCTGTGCGCGCACCCAAGTACGTAGCGCCCTTTGCCTGGGGAGGCTCCGCATCCGAGCGGATGACGCAGCAGAAGTTCCTGGCTACGGTCGAACGCGTACTCCCCCGCCGCAACGTCGAAGTGACGACAGCGATGCGGTCCTATCTCTCCCGCGCCTTCGACTGGCTGACCCAGTGAGCGACGCCCAGCAACGCTATCGCCGGCTCGGCAAGTACGAGCTGCATCAGCTCCTGGGAGAGGGCGCGATGGGGATCGTGTGGAAGGCCTACGACACGGTGCTGCGGCGTTACGTGGCGCTGAAGTTGCTGAGCGCGAGCTTCCGCAAGACGAAGGACATGCAAGAGCGGTTCCTGCGCGAGGCGCGGGCCGCCGGCGCCATCCAGCATGCCAACATCGTCACCGTGTACGACCTCGGCGAATCCGAGGGCCAGCTGTTCATCGCGATGGAGCTGGTTGAAGGCCGCGATCTGTCCGACATGATCGCCCTGCGCGATCCGCTCGCGCTGGAGCGCAAGCTCGACATCACGATCGAGGTGCTGATCGGCCTCCACTTCGCGCATCAGCGCGGCGTGATTCACCGCGACGTGAAGCCGTCCAACGTGCGCGTCATGCCGGACGGCCGGGTGAAGATCATGGATTTCGGGATCGCGCGCCTGCAGAAGGCCGACACCACGGGCTCGGGCGCGATCGTGGGCACGCCGACGTACATGGCACCGGAGCAGATCACCAACGGCGCCATCACGCCCGCGACCGATGTCTTTTCCGTCGGCTGCATGCTCTACGAGCTGCTCTGCTACCAGCGTCCGTTCGAGGCGGAGTCCGTGCACGGCGTGCTTTACCAGGTGCTGACGACGGAGCCGCGGCCGCTACGAACCGTGGCGCCGTCGATTCCGGCGGCGCTCGAGCGCGTCGTCGCGAAGGCGATGAACAAGGTGCCGCACGAGCGCTACGAGTCCGCCGGCCAGATGATGTCGACGCTGCAGCAAATCCGCGCGGCGTTGTCGGGTGCGGACGAAGAGGCGACGCAACCGCTCGGGCGCTGGACACCGCTGCCCCGGCCGGTGTTGAAGCTCATCACGCATGCCTCAATGAGAGCGCGTCTCGCGGTGCTGGGCGCGCTTGCGGCCGTTGTGCTGCTCCTGCTATACGCGCCCGGCCAATCGGCAGAGGATCAGTCGGGCAGCGCGGTGGTGAATCCACCCCCCGCGGCACCCACCGGCATCGCCCCTCCGCCCCCTATTCCTGCCGGCCCCCCTATCTCGTTGGCCGTCAGCAGCCGGCGGGATTCGGCAGTGGCGGCGCGCGAACGCGCTTTCGCCGCCGGCGCGCAGAAGAACAGCGTTCCGGCGCTCATTCTGGCGCAGCCGATGTTCGAGGCGGCCGATCAGGCGCTGCGGCGGGGCGATCAGTCGCTCGCGCTACGCGGCTACTACGAGGCGGCGCAGCAGTACGGCCGCGCGCGCGACGAGGCCCGCGCCATGGACCGAGAGGCGCAGCACATGATCGAGCGCGTGACCCCGGTGGTGCAGGCCATTCCCACGGGACGGGTCGCCTCCAATGCCGGCGTCCTTCTGGCGCGCGCCGAATCGCTGCACCGCGAGCAGGACTTCACACTCGCCAAGGTCGCGGCGCAGAGCGCGGAGCAGGTCGGCATCGATGCAGGCATCGCGCCGCCGAGCACGCAACCGCCGGATGCGCGGGGCGCGGTGGACGTGTTGTTGTCGGATCTGGCCCGCGCGCTCGCGAGTGAGCGTATCGCCAATCTTCGAGTCCTGTATCCGGGACTGACCGAACCAGAGCGGCGTGAATGGCAGAAGTTCTTCCGCGACTGGAACAAGATCACCGCGAAGTTCACGCTGGAGGACTTCAAGGTCCAAGGCGCCACGGCGACCGGCAACGTGCGCGCCATGTTCGAGTACGTGCCGGCGGCCGGTGGCGCCCCGCGCGTGGACCGGCGGGGTTTCGCGATGCGATTCGAGCGGAAAGAGGTGGGCTGGCGACTGGCGGCGGTTACAGCATTGAAATAACAACTACCAGGCGCGTTGGTTCGGAGCCGGAGGTTCAGGGATCGTCAGGGTGTCCGGGCGCGCCGTCGGCGGGCCAACGCGACGCAGCGTAACCGGCTTCTCCAGATCCCCACCGCTGAGCGTGAGTTTGTCACCGGCGAGTTTCATGCCGTAGACCTGCCACACCCCGTCGCCCAACGTGATCCACAAGCTGTCACCCACCACGCGCCAGCGGGCGACGTCCTGGCCGAACTGCGCGGAGCTGTCGCTGCGCACCATGATGTGCCGGATCTCGTCGCCAGCCTTCGCCTGCCAGTTGCCAGTCAAACGTACGGGCACCTGCGCGACCACCAACACGCCCAACAGAATCGTCCAACGCATCACAGCTCCTGAGACGAGATTGGGAACCCGACTGCGGCCCCAATCATACCCCCGTCTGTTCCGGGGTTGCGGCGGGCGGCGGGGCGACCGGGGTTCGTTCATCGGGGAGTACGGCCACCTGCCCTTCCCACTGCTTCATCATGCGAACGAAGCCGCCGCAGAGCTCCGGATCGAACTCCAACCCGCTGCGCTCCTGTAAATAGCCGAGCGTCTTCTCGAATGACCACGCCTCGCGGTACGGTCGCCGCGTGCGCAGCGCATCATAGACGTCGCAGACGTGCACGAGCTTGCTCGCCTGATGGCAGTCGCGGGCATAGCGCAGCACGGGATAGCCCCCCCCGTTGATCATGATGTGATGCTCATACGCCACGACGACGGCAAGGTCGAGGTCTTCTTCGGCGTCGAGCAGCAAGCGCGCGCCGGCCACGGGGTGCTCGTTCATCAGCGCCCGCTCCTCGTCGGTGAGACGGCCCGGCTTCGTGAGGATTTCGAGCGGGATTTTGATCTTCCCGATGTCGTGCAGCAGTCCGGAAACCCCGAACGTCCGCACATCCGTCGCCGAGAGGCCCAGAAACTCGGCTAGCGCCATCGACAGTACGGCCACGTTCATCGAGTGCGTGGTCGTGTATTGGTCGAATTCCTTGAGCTGCAGGAGCGGCAACATGACCTCGCGGCCGCCATGCATGGCGACGGCGAGCGAGCGCACAACCGCTTCGGCCTCCGCGAGAGGTACTGCCCCGGTCGTCTGCACTTCGCGCTGCAGCCAGCGCAGCGTGTCCGCCTCTTCGCCCAGCGAGAAACTGATCGTCGCGGTCGGCAGCGGCTCGGACGCAAGCTCGGTCTCGCCCTTCAGACCGACCGCCCCGAAGCGGATGCTGCTGCGACGCATCTGGCGCGCCTCGGTGCTGATCGCAGAGAGCGTCAGGCGGGCCAGCACTTCCTCGAGAAATCCCTCGAAGTCCTCGCGGCTCACGCGATCCTCGAACTCCAGACGCTGAATGCCGGCCTGCGCCAGGCGTTTGCCCCAATCCCACGCTTTCAGCTCGCGCAATGGCAACTGCCCGAACACCACTTCGTCACCAAGGAAGGTGAACAGGGGCCGCGGCGTGTCCGCCTGAAGATCCTGGATCTGCTGGTACGCCATATCGAGGGCACGCTCGCGCGCCGGATGGGCGACGCGATAGAGCGCCATCGCCGCCAGCGCCTGGGCGAACGCGTTGAGAAATCGAGCGGGGTCGCCGCTCATCGCTTGAGGACTCCGACGGCCGCTGTCGTGCGTGGCATGGGACTCGCTGCATTCCGGACATCCGGATCGTTGGATGCGGCGGCCAGCGTGAGGAGCGCTGCCACCCGCACGTCGTTTCGCCACCCTGCCGCCAGCGCCATCAAGGCGGCGAGCAGCTCGAGGGATCGCGTGGCGAGCTTTTGCCGTCCCAGCCAATTCGTGCCTCCGTCCACGAGCTGCAGCAGCGCGTTCAAGGCGGCGGTGTTTCGTACCCGCCCGAGGACTTTGATGGCCAGGACCCGGAGCTCGGAGGCCGTTGCCAGATCGCGCGCCAGCTCCGCCACGACGGGCAGCACCGGCGCCGGGCACTCCTCGAGCGCCGCGGTCAGCCCCAGCCGGACCGTGCGCGGGTCGGCATCACGCAGCGCGCCGAGCAGCGCGCGCTCGCGCTCGGCCGGCAACTTGAGCGCGACCTTGAATGCCTCGCGGCGGACGCGGGCGTCCTCATGCGCGATAAACGCGGCCGCCCGAAATCCGTCGGGGAGCGCGGGCAGGCCATCCAGGATCAACAGCAGATTCCGCGTGACATACCAGGGAATCTCGCGCCCGAGGCGCGTGGCGATGACGGGACCGAGCTCGCGCGGCGCGCGCGTGAGACGATCGAGCAACCCGCGGCGCGTGGTGCGAGACTCCGATGCGCCGAGCACATCGAGCAGTGGCTCGAACGCATCGACGGGCAGCCGCGGCAGCACACGGTCCAGTGTCGTGAAGTCCGGAGGCTCGATACTGGCGAGCTGCCGCACCACATCGGGCGAGGTGACCCGCGTCCACAACGGCCCGATGTCGGCCCCCCCCCCCCCGCCCACCGGCGGGCCGGCGAGCAACTCGACCAGGTCTCCCACGTGCCGCTCGGCGACGAGTCGCTCGATCGCGCGCCACGCGCCGAAACCGAGCGCGCCGGTCTCGAGGGCCGTCTGCACGATGCGCAACGGCTCGGCCGCTTGTTGTCCAAGCTGCGTGCTGCGGACCGGCGATGCGGCCGCCATTTTGTGCAGCGCGAGGCCGTACGCGTCGGGATTCGGATCCTCGAGCGTCCAGCCTTCCAGGAGATCGCGCACCTGCTCGCGGAGCGCAATGTCAGCCTGGGGCCGCGCTTCCGCGGTCCCCTGCTCCGCATGTTGCGCCAGCTTCGACAACATCCGCACCAGTGGATCGGAGACCGTTTTGTGGGACGCGTCCGCCATCGCGCGCACGATGTCGAGGACCGCGTCGACCGCGAGCCCGTGCGTCACGTCAATCGCGAACTTGCTGCGCTGGGCGTTGTCGCCGCCCATTTCAATCAACCGTCGCAGCGTTCCTGGCTGGAGCGCACCGACCAGTGTTGAGGTGCGGCGCCGCAGCGCAACCGCCTCCGCGCCCCCGGTATGCTTCAGCTCATCCGCGATCTGCAGCAGGTATCCGACGATCACTTGATCGTATGCCGCGCTCTTCGGATGCTCATCGATCGCCTTGGCAATCATCGACGGCTCGGTTGCGTGAGGCGTTCCGTCAGCGGCCGCAAGCGCGTCCGCGGCGAGGGCCGCACGCGCCAGTCCTACCCATAGCTGCGCGCCCTTGAGCCCGCGTTCCATAACGGCCTGATTATCGTCCTGCAGCAACTCGAGGCGTTCGTACGTGACAGGGTGCAAGCGGATGTGGTCCCAGGCGTGCAGTTGCTCCGGCGTGCCGAGGCCGAGTGGTTCCCCGGTGCGCTCCGCTTCCACGGCGAGCGTCTTCAACACCTCGGCGACTTCGGTCACGCGCAGGCCGCGGTGGAACGTCACGGCGCCGAGATGGTGTCGATGCAAACGGCCGGCGAGCTCGGACAGGAGGGGGTTCTTTGAGTCGGTCGCGACACCTTCGATGACGAGCTGCTGGCGCGCCACGCCCAGCGCGAGCGTCGTGCGCTCCTCGAACAGGTGCTCAGCACGCCTGGTCACCCCCGTCGCGGCGGGCGCGAGCGAGGGGTGCCCCTCCGGGTACATCGCGTGCTTGTGGAGGGCAATGGAGAGCTCAATTAGGAAATCGGCCAACTCTCTGGAGAGAGCCGCTTTTTCCGGAGCAGTCATGGCCTCCCAAAATAGTGCTCCCCCCCGTGCCAACCGTCACACGGGAGGGAGCGATACAGCGTAAGTCTATGCTACCGAGGCGTCTATGCGTCTCGACGGCTAGTTTTTAGTACATCCCGCCCATGCCGCCGCCGGGCATCGGAGGAGCCTTTTCCTTCTCCTTCTTCTCCACCACGACGCACTCGGTCGTGAGGAGCAGGCTCGCGATGGATGCGGCATTCTGCAAAGCGGTCCGGGTGACCTTGGTTGGGTCGATGACGCCCGACGCCACGAGGTCCTCGAACTTATCGGTCTGGGCGTTGTAGCCGAAGTTCTTGTCCTTCGACTCCTTCACCTTGCCGACCACGATAGCGCCTTCCGCGCCCGCGTTCTGGGCGATGATGCGGATCGGCTCTTCGAGGGCCCGGCGCACGATCTCGATGCCGGTCTTCTCATCGTCATCGTGACCCTTGGTCTTGTCCAGCGACTTCTGACACCACAGCAGCGCCACACCGCCGCCCGGCACGATGCCCTCCTCGACCGCCGCGCGGGTCGCGTGCAGCGCGTCCTCGACCCGGGCCTTCTTCTCCTTCATTTCGGTCTCGGTGGCGGCACCGACGTTCAGCACGGCCACGCCGCCGGCGAGCTTCGCCAGCCGCTCCTGGAGCTTTTCCTTGTCATAATCGGACGTGGACTTCTCGATCTGGGCCTTGATCTCCGCCTTGCGGCCCTCGATCTGGTCGTCCTTGCCCTTGCCGTCTACGAGCGTGGTGTTGTCCTTGTCCACGATGACGCGCTTGGCGCGGCCGAGATCGTTGAGCGTCGTGTTCTCGAGCTTCAACCCGAGCTCTTCCGAAATCACCTGGCCACCGGTGAGAATGGCGATGTCGCGCAGCATCTCCTTGCGGCGGTCCCCGAAACCCGGCGCCTTGACGGCGCAGACCTTCAGCGTGCCGCGAAGCTTGTTGACGACGAGCGTCGCCAGCGCCTCCCCTTCGACGTCCTCGGCGACGATCAGCAACGGCCGGCCTGACTGTGCCACCTTCTCGAGCACGGGCAGGAGGTCTTTCATCGTCGAGACCTTCTTGTCGTAGATGAGGATGTAGGCATCCTCGATCGTGCACTCCATCTTCTCGGGATCGGTGATGAAGTAGGGCGAGAGGTAGCCGCGATCGAACTGCATCCCGTCTACGGTCTCCAGCGTGGTCTCGAGGCTCTTGGCTTCCTCGACCGTGATCACGCCGTCCTTACCGACCTTATCCATCGCGTCGGCGATCTTGTCGCCGATTTCAGCGTCGCCGTTGGCGGAAATCGTAGCGACCTGCTTGATGTCTTTCCGGCCCGAGGTCGGCACCGAAATCTTCTTCAGCTCGGTGACGACGGTCTCGACGGCGTTCTCGATGCCGCGCTTCAATGCCATCGGGTTGGCGCCGGCCGTCACGGATTTCAGGCCTTCACGATAAATCGCCTGGGCCAATACGGTCGCCGTGGTGGTGCCGTCGCCCGCGAGATCGGACGTCTTGGTCGCCACTTCCTTCACCATCTGGGCGCCCATGTTCTCGATCTCATCCTCGAGCTCGACTTCCTTCGCGACAGTCACGCCGTCCTTGGTGACGGTGGGACTGCCGAACTTCTTGTCGATGACGACATTCCGGCCCTTGGGGCCGAGCGTCACCTTCACCGCATCGGCCAGCTGATCCACGCCGCGCTTCAGGCGGGCCCGGGCCTCGGTGCTGAACTCCAAAAACTTGGCTGCCATGTCTGTGCTTCCTCCCTGAAATTGCTTACGCGAGCTTCGCGATGACGTCGGCTTCTTTGATCAGGATGATCTCTTCGTTGTCCAACTCGACCTGCGTGCCGCTGTACTTCCCGTAGATGACGCGGTCCCCAACCTTCAGCTCCATCGGGACCTGCTCCCCCTTTTCCCGCCGGCCCGGTCCCACGGCGATGATTTCGCCCTGGATTGGCTTCTCTTTGGCAGTGTCGGGGATGTACAGCCCACCCTTCATCGTCTCGGTCTCCTCCATCGGGCGGATCGCGACGCGATCAGCCAACGGATAGACCTTGTACTTCGCCTTGGTCGCCGTTGCCATGAGACTCTGAACCTCCGTAACGCTTTGAATTGATTAGCTGTTAGCACTCGTGGATGGTGAGTGCTAATGGACGACGCGGGGAATCTGCCTTGGCGCTACGGGAGTGTCAAGGGGCCAGCGCCCTCACGGCGGCTAGCGCACGTGCTCGGGGAGTACTGAGCAGCGAATCGAGGGGAATGGTCGCCGCACTGATGATTTCACCCGACCGCGTATCCGCGAGACGGATGTGGAACCACAGGGGCTGGCCGGGGCCAGGGTCGCTGAACGTGAAGTAGATCAACGCCGCCGTCGGTCCACTCCCGCCACGGACTTTCGGCCGCACCTTGATGCCCTGCTCCCGCATGGCGCGGGCCAGCTCCACGCTCTGCGGATCCTTCTCTTCGACGAGGATATTGTAGCCGCGCAGTGCGGGCGGAACGCGGGACGCGCCACAGGCCAGCAAGACAGCAACACACGTCGGTACGACCGCACGAGTCATTGAACTATGCGCCTTGCCCCCACCCACCGCGCCACCCACCAGGCGCCATCGGCATCCTGCGCCTCCAACCGAGACAGCTTGACGCCTGTATTCGAGCTGTGGATGAACGTCTGTTCGCCGACATACATGCCCACGTGGGTGATGCCTCCACCGGGCTGCGCGGCGAATAGCAGGATGTCACCGGGCTGCAGTGCTTCGATGAGGGGCGTGACGATCGCTCCGGAAGCCGCTTGATCGCGACTGGTTCGCGGTAAGCGAATGCCGTGCCTCGCATACGCATACTGGATCAGACCAGAACAGTCGAACCCGTTCTCGGCACTCCCGCCCCATTCGTACGGTGTGCCCAGCGCCGCCAGCGCGGTGCGGACAACGTCTGCCGCATTCCCGGCGATGGTGCGGGGTGGCTCGGGTGGTGGGAGGCGTTCGCGCCCGCCTTTGCCGGCCGTGCCTTTTCCGATTGACAGCGAAAAGCCGAGCGCCGCCGCGACACCCTCGCGGGACCCTGGTGCGTTGCGCCAGAAGCCGCGCGGTCCGACGTCCTGATGCCGATACACGCCCTCGAATCCCAACGCCACCCACGAGGCGGGTCGCCACTCGACGCCGGCTCCCCAGGTCCAGAGAGCCGCCAGCGACTGCGCCGTCGTGTCCGTCGAAAGACCGAGTGCGACACCGGCGATGAAATACGGGCCGAACTTGGAACGGCGGCGGAACGCGTGGACCTGCCAACCGGCGCCGTAGAACGCGCGGTGCCGACCCAGGCTGTCGTGAACCAGCACCTGCAGCGCGAACCCATGCGAGAAGATCCCGCCGAGTGGTGCATCGGTCCGCAGCTCGTAACTGGAAGATGCGTTTCCGTGATACCAGCGCCCGTACAAAACATCGACGTCACGCCCCCCCCCCTGGGCGGGGAGCTGCGAGACCCCTGCGATGAGAAGAAAGAGCTCAATCCGCGGCCGCAATCGCGGCTTGCTCCTCGGAGGCGCGAGGCGCCATGTGGTGCGAGAGCAAATGCGGCAGATGACGCATGAAGCGAACCCAGGTCCAGAGCACCGCAAAGCCGAAGAGCAGCGCCCCGGCACCGGCGATGGCGAGCATGACGACGGGACTCTCGAATCGCAGCGCGACGAGGGCTCCCAGCCACAAACCAACGTGCGATGCCGCCCACGCCCAGCCGGGGGTCAGCAGCCACCCCACGACCACAAGCAAGTGCGCCATCCATCTCGGCACGGTGCGTTACCCTCTGCGAGCGAGAACAGTCAGAGCGAGAACGACGAGCGTCCCCGCGAATCCGGCGCCGGCCGCGATCGGCATGAGCAGCACACCGGCGATCCCGAGGCCTACTCCCACCACCAAACCGGCCCCGACCGCGGGCATTGCCAGCGACCGAATCCCGGTGTCCGCGCCGCGCGCGGCGCGTCCAGCCGTCACGATCGCGCCCATCCACGCGAGGAAGGTTCCCAGCATCCACCAGATCGGGAGATACCACCACGTGCTGCCACCGCCGACGGCGTCCCACGTCCATGGGAACGCGCGGAAGGGACGCAGCAGCACGATGTCGATCGCCATGAACACGATCGTACCCCACAGTCCTATGGCTGCAGCACTGGCCACGCCCTGGGTCGTCCGGGACGCCGCGAAGAAACCCGGCAGGAAGGCCGCGGCGACACCTCCCGCGAGCACGATGATCATCAGCAGCAGCGAGGTGACGGTGCCCGCAGGAAGGACCCGGGATACGAGGAGAAAGAGGACGACTGCAGCCGCGGTCACCGCACCGACGATGGTTCCACTCAGGAGCACATGCCGGAATTCGGAGCGATCGACAGTCGCGGAAGTCATGTGTCTCCTCTCAGGGGTGGGTATGCCCGTTTCTGCTAATCTAAACGACACACATTACGTGGCAAACACAAACAGCACCGTGAGATCGGTTACCGCCCACGCGGCGAGCGCGCGATACATGCCCTGCTGGTGCTGTTTGGGACTCCACACTGCGTGCCGATACAGCCACGGCAAGAGCACCGCCAACCAGAGCAGGAGCGGCAGCAGCAGGACGAAGCCCTTCGCCCCGATGGGCAGGAGCGCCATCGCCCAGGCAAACAAGGCGAATGCCAGCAGCGTGCACAGCGTCGCGACCCACAGACTCGCCCGCATCCCCAGGATCAGCGCCAGCGTGCGATCGCCGCGCCGCCGGTCCTCATCGAGCTGATACAATTGAGTGAGAGGATAGAGCCCGGCGAACAGCGGACAAAAGGCGAGCAGCACTAATCCGTGCCCCATGTCGAGCGGACGTCCGGTCGCAGCCCAGGCGGCGTACGGCGTGAGTGTACCGAACCCCCACATGTTGATGACCCAGTCCACACCCGCGACCGCCTTGAAACGAAACGGCGGAACGGAATACAGGATGGACAGGGCAAAACAGATCGCGTAGGCGATTCGGAATCCCGGCGGGAGGAGAAAAGACAACGCCTGGCCACCGCTGAGCAGCACCAGGCTGAACGGCAGCAGATAGCGCGGCAACGCGGGCGGTGAGTTGAGGTAACCGATGTCGCCCTCGTCCTTGTCGAACACGCTATTGATCGCGAGCGTGCCGCCGTTGAGAAACACGACCCAGATGACGAGCGCCAGCAGCGCGGCGCCGATCTGCTCCGCGCTGCGCGCTCCCGCCACGCCGACCGCCAGGACATAGCCGAGCAACGTGTGCCCTGTCATGATGGGCCATTCCGCGGGACGCATGTGCAGGATGTAGGAGTAGAGATCGCCCGGGAGAACACGATATCCCCAGCGACGCCACGCGTTCAGCGTGCGAGCGTCGGTTACCACTTCAGGCCGAGCGCCGTCGCCGCGATCCGGAGGCCGATCAGCGTCAGATCAGGGTGCACGGATTCGACCTCGCGGCACAGGGGCGCCACGAGACCGGCGATTCCGCCCGTCGCCACGACCATCGGTCGACTCTTGGATGGCCATTCTGCTTTGATACGGCGCACCAGACCGTCCACCGCCTCAGCCGTGCCCCAGAGGACGCCGATGCGAATGCAGTCTTCCGTGCGGCGGCCGATCGCGTGCGTCGGCGGCAGCAGCTCGGTGGCCGGGAGCTTCGCGGTCTTCCGCACCAGCTCGTCGGAGGCGGTGCGCAGGCCCGGCATGATCACGCCGCCAATGAAACGCCCATCGGCCGTGATGCAGTCGAACGTCGTCGCCGTGCCGAAGTCGACGACGATCGTGTCTTTCTTGAAGAGCTGCACCGCCGCCAGCGTATTGACGATGCGATCGGCGCCGACCGTGAGCGGCTCATCTACATCCAGCACGATCGGGAGCTTGGAGCGCGCATCGACGCGCACCGGCTCGCGCGTGGTCGCCACGACGATGCCGTCGCACAGGCTTTGCGTCACCTGCGGCGCGACGGACGCGACGATCGCGGCGCGGACCTCCTGCGTCGAGTGCCCCGCCTGGACCAGATGCGTGGTGAACGCGGATGCCCACTCGTCGGGGGTGCGCTGCGGCGCCGAGTGCAGGCGCCAATGCGCCTCGAGCCGGTCATTCGCAAATAGCCCGACGGTCGTCTCGGTGTTACCGATGTCGAACGCGAGGAGCATGGGGCGGCTAAGATAGCTCGACGTGGCCGTCGCGCACCATCGTGGTGCCGGCGCCGGTGTCCACGAGCAGCGCGCCGTCGGGGCGAATCCCCGAGGCGCGGCCCGCAAGTGGCGCGCGAATGTGGCGGCCACGCAGCCAGTCGCGGCGCGCGAACGCGGCGCATTCGAACTCCGTCAGCTGGGCGCCGTGGCTCGTGAGCCGACCCAACGCCGGGACGAGCGAATCGAGCACGTCGATGCGCCGTGCGCTGGGCCGCAGCTCGCTGAGCGCGACCGCGCGGTCCGTGAGGTCCGGGGGAATCTCGTTCGCGACATTGACGCCGATCCCGACAGCGACCCACTGCAGTGTGTCGCCCTGCCAGCGAGTCTCGCACAGAATCCCCGCGACCTTGCGATCATCGACGAGCACGTCATTGGGCCATTTCAATCCGGCCCGTGGCCCTGACAACGACGTCGGGCGCACGCCGAGGACTGCCTCGACGACGTCGGCGAGGACGAGTCCAACGCGCAGCGACAGCACCCCCGCTGCGGGGAGCGGTGGGGGCGGCCGCAACAAGATCGCGAGCCATACGCCGCCCGGCGGCGACCGCCATGTCCGGCCATCGCGGCCCCGCCCCGCCGTCTGCTCCTCGGCAAGGACTACCGTTCCCGCCGGCGCGCCCTGTGCCGCGAGATCGTGAATCGCATCGAGACTGGAAGTCAGCGTTCGAAACACGCCGCATTGCGGTACACCCCAGCGGCGCGCCAGGGCTGCGGCGGGAATGTCGTCGATCGCTAGCCGTGCCACAGGCCGTAGATGATGGTGAGCACGCCGATTGCCCAATTGTACGGCGCAAATTCAAAGAAGCGGCCGCGCTTGAGGAGCGCGACGAGGAACCGGATGCTCCACAAGCCGGCCGCGAATGCGATCACAAAACTGACCGCGAGAGGGACGGCACCTACGGCGGCGATACTCACCGCCGCGTGTCTGCCCTCGAGCATCGCAGCCCCGCCAATCACCGGAATCGCTAAGAGAAAACTGAACTCAGCCGCGGCCACGGGATCAAGTCCGCTCCACAGGCCTGCGCACACCGTCGATCCCGACCGCGAAATGCCGCGCACAACGGCCGCCACCGCCTGCGCAGCACCGATGCCGGCCGCCCCAGCCACGCCTGGATCGGGCTTGGTGCCCCCCCCCCCACCCCCCCCGCGGCCCCGTGTCGACCAATTCATGAAGCCGGTCACGATGAACGCAGCGCCGATGAACACGAGCGGCGTTGCTGCTTCCTCGACCTTATGATGGAACAGCACGCCAACGACGCCGGCGGGCACCGTCGCGATCGCGAGCAGGCCGACCATGCGCAGCTCAGCGGGACGGCCGCGGATCGCACCGCCCAGCAACTCCACGAGTCGGCGGCCGTACACCACCAGCACCGCCGCAAGGGTCGCGACGTGGAGTGTGACCTCGACGAAGACACCGGGCGTCCGCACACCGGTCGCCACCTCGAGCACGCGCAGGTGTCCGGAGCTCGAGACCGGCAGAAACTCCGTGAGCCCCTGCACCAGCCCGAGCAGAATCCCTTGCCAGAGAGTCATGCGACCTTTCCCGCGACCAGCGCGATCAGTCCGACGACCATGGCGCCTTTGAGCAGCGCACTCACGCGTTCGACCTTACCGAGCAGCAGCCACGTCGCCGCAACGAGCACCGCCATCTGTGCGACGAGCGCGATGACGAAGTACGCGCCGCCGTAGCCGGCGTTCCGCGGCAACAGCAGACTCGCCGGGACGAACAGCAGACCGACACCGGCGGCCACCACCAGCGCCGGGCGCCGGCCGACCACGATCGGCAACGTCCGCCGGCGCATCGCGCGGTCGCCCGTCACGTCTTCGACGTCTTTGACAATCTCCCGCGCGAGATGCAGCCAGGCCGCGAGGATCCACGGTGTGAGCCCTGCCGCGGGTGCGCCGACCGCCAACGCGCCATAGAACGGCGGTGATCCGGCGACGACGGCAACGGCAAGATTGCCGAGCAGCGGTTGGCGCTTGAGGAACGGCGAGTAAACGAGCATGACCCCGAGGGCCACCAGGGCGGCAAGCACCTGGGGACCGCCGACAAGCGCGGCGCAGACGAGCCCCAGCAGCAGACAACCAAACGCGATTAGGTCGGCGATCCCGCGCGAGACCTGCCCCGTAGCGAGCGGCCTGGCGTCGGGACGATTCACGCGATCCGCCGCGACGTCGAAGATGTCGTTCCAGACATTGCCGACGGCGCCGATCGCCATTCCGGAGAGAGCGGCGAACGCGAGCTCCTTCGGCAGCGCGATGCTGCGCAGCGCGATCCAGCCACCGGCCAAAACGCCGGCGCCGGCGATCACCAGGTTGGGCGCGCGAATCAGCCGCAACACCGGGGCCATTACGCGAGCACTTCCTCGTACAGCTGCTCGTACGTCGGCACGACGCGATCAGCGGAAAACTCGAGCGCGCGCGCGGCAGCCGCATGCTTCAGGCGCTCATGCTCGGCGGAATTCTCCAAAACGCGCAGCGCCCGCTCGGCCATCGAGGCGACGTCGCCCGGCGGCACGAGGAAACCGGTCTTGCCGTCCTCGACGACCTCGGGAATTCCACCCGCGGCGCTCGCAATGACCGGTACGGCGCACGCCATCGCCTCGAGGGCGGCGAGCCCAAAGGACTCCGTGGCCGAGGGAAGCAGAAACAGATCGGCGCCGCGCAACACGTCACCCACGCTCTCCACTTTGCCGAGGAAACGCACGTCCTTGCGCAGGCCGAGGCTATCCACCTCGTGTTCGGCAGGATCGCGGTCAGGACCATCGCCGACGAGGACCAGCGTGGCCGGAATCTTCTTGCGGACGGCGGCGAAGATCTTCACGACATCACCGATCCGCTTGACCGGCCGGAAGTTCGACACGTGCACGAGCACGCGATGCCCCTGGGGCGCGAGGCGGCGCCGGAACGAATCGTCGGTCGGTGGATGATAATCCGCTGTCGAGATGAAGTTCGGAATGACACGCACTTCACACTGCCCGCACCCGAAGGCGCGATAGGTCTCCTCGCGCAAATAGGCCGAGACCGCGGTCACCGCGTCGGACTGCTCGATAGAAAATTTCGTGAGCGTGTAGTAGGAGGGATCCTGGCCGACGAGCGTGATGTCCGTGCCATGCAGCGTGGTGACGATCTTGAGACTGAGTCCTTCGTCCTCAAGCATCTGCTTCGCGAGCCATGCGGTGGCGGCGTGCGGAATCGCGTAATGCACGTGCATCAAATCGAGCTGCTCACGCTTGGCGACTTCGTGTTGCTTGACGGCGAGGGCAAGCGCATACGGCGACGACTGCTCGAACAGCGGATACTCGAGCTGCGTGACTTCGTGGAACGTCACACGCTCGGCGAAGCCGCGCAGCCGAAACGGACTCGCGTAGGAGACAAAGTGGATGTCGTGGCCGCGTCGCGCGAGCTCGAGACCGAGCTCGGTGGCCACCGCCCCCGATCCGCCGTA
>DATGVC010000158.1:0-2298 GCA_035300745.1 Gemmatimonadales bacterium
AGGCGCGGGTGGCGCTGCCAGGCTTAGCGCGAGTAAGAGTGCAATGTTCATGGTGCGGATAATGACCGAACAGCCAATTCGAGGGAAGTGGCGCCGGCGATTCTTAGAGCATTCTCATCCTTTTCACATTGCCCGCGGCGCGCGGCCGGGCGTACGTTAGCCTCGTGCAAATCCTTCTCGTCGAAGACGATCGCGATCTGCGGCGCTTTCTGAGCAAGGCGTTTCGTGAAGAAGGCTACGGCGTCACCGAGACTGACTCGGGCGATCGCGCCTTGGAGCGTGCGCTCGAAGGCAGCTTCGCCTGCGTCGTGCTCGACGTGATGCTACCGGGCCGCGACGGCTTCTCCGTGGTAGCGGAGCTCCGCAAGCGCGGCGTTTCAACTCCGGTTCTACTGCTCACCGCCAAGGACGAGCTCGAATCCCGCGTGCGCGGTCTCGAGGGCGGAGCGGACGATTACGTCACGAAGCCGTTCGATCTACCCGAGCTGCTTGCGCGGGTGCATGCCTTGATCCGGCGCGCTGAGCTGCGCCATAAGGACGCGACGTTGAAGGTGGGGGACGTCACGCTCGATCCATTGTCGCGGCGCGTGCTGCAGGACGAGCGCCTTGTCGATCTGTCGCCGCGCGAATTCGCGCTGCTCGAGTTCCTGATGCGCAACGCGGGCCGCACCGTGTCGCGTTCGCGCATCGCGGAGGCGGTATGGAATTACAAATTCGACCCCGAAACGAACGTCGTGGACGTGTACGTCAACTACCTACGCAAGAAGCTGAGCTTTGGCGGACGCACTGCGCCGATCAGAACCGTCCGCGGCGTGGGGTATCGGCTCGAGGCTGACACCCGTGAGTGAGCGTCGCCTCAGTCAGGTGTTGACGCGGCGCTTCAGCCGCGTGGCGTGGACGGCGCTCGCCGGCTACGCGCTGGTGGTCGTGCTGCTATTCGCCGCGGCTGCCGAGATGGCGCTGCGCCGCTCGCTCGAGCACTCGGCGGATGTCATTCAATCGCTGCTCGGCGCCTATCGTGACTCGACGAGCGCGCCGGGCGGCGTCATGCCGTCCGCGCTCGCGGATCAGCTCGTGGGCATGGGTGGCCAAGTCGTCATCACGCGCACCACGACAAACGCTGGGGGCATGCCGCAGGTCTACTACTTGTCTCCAGGGATGCCCGCCAAGCGGCTGGAGGGCTTGCCGCCCGATGCGTCGCCGGAGCAGATCCGTGCCGCGTTGGTGGCAGCGATCACGCAGAAGGCACGCTGGCGTTATCGCGTCCTGCATCGGGTCATGGGTGAGTTCGACATCTACGTCGTCGCGAGCCGGCAGGCTTACATCGTGCCGCTGGGAATTCTGGTGGCCGCGGCCGCGCTGCTGCTCCCGCTCGCGGCCTTCGCGGCCGCCCGGGGCGCGAAGCAGGCCGTCGCAGCGGGACTCGAGCCCCTCGAGCGGGTTACCAGCGAAACGCGCGCGATCGGCCCTTCGGAGCTCGGCACCCGGCTCACCAGTCCCACTGGCCAGGCCGAGGTGACGGAGCTTGCGGAGAGCATCAACCGCATGCTCGAGCGCGTCGACCGCGCGCATCGCGCGCTGCAGTCGTTCACGGCGGACGCGAGTCACGAGCTACGCACCCCTCTCACCCATCTGCGCGCCCAGGTGCAGTGGGCGTCGGACGACGCGCGCACCGAAGCCGAGATTCGCGAGGCGCTCGGCGCGATGGAACGCGAGCTCGACCGCACCACAAAGCTGGTCGAGGAGCTGCTGCTGATCGCCCGGGGGGAGAATCGCCAGCTGGCCCTGGCGCACGCGCCGTTCGATCTCAACGCCGTCGTCGAGGAAGTGCGGGAGATCACCGAGGCCATGGCGATGGACAAGAAGCTATCCGCGGAGCTGGCGCCGGCCGACCAGGTCGCAGCGATCGGAGACGCCGATCGCACGCGCCACATCCTGCTGAACCTGGCGTCGAACGCGGTGCGTTACACGCCGAGCGGCAGCGTCACGTTCGCGATCGTCCGCAACGGGAGTGAGGTTGGCGTGAGTGTGTGGGATACCGGGCCGGGGATTGCGCCCGAGCATCTGGAGCGGATCTTCGATCGGTTTTTCCGGATCGATCAGTCGCGCAGCCGCGAGCTGGGTGGAACCGGCCTCGGCCTCGCGATCGCGCGATTACTCGCGGAGCTGCAGGGGGGAAGGATTGAAGTGGAATCCACGCCCGGCCGGGGGAGCGCCTTCACCCTTTGGCTCCCCTCGGCTGAGCGCGTTTAGTTACATCGCATCGGCAAGCGGGGCTGCACCGAAGTTGACGCTGAA
>DATGVC010000159.1:0-6844 GCA_035300745.1 Gemmatimonadales bacterium
CGGTTCCCCGGCTCTCGATCGCCCAACGCCCGCAGGGTCCGGACGGTGTAGGAGGGCGTCGGTAAGCCCAACTCGACGCGCTCCACGCGAAGGCGCGGATTGTCCCCGACCGCCAGGTCGAGCATCTCGGCCCGCTGCTCCGGCGTCGCCTGATGGGCCATGCGTTTGAACGGCTGCTCCCGCGCGGGCAAAAAGTGCACGGTACACCCCAGCGCGTCCGCCGCCGTTTCTGCCACAATCAAATGTGCGACATGAACGGGGTCGAACGAGCCGCCGAACAGCGCCCCCCCTCCCCCGGGCACGCCGCTCAGGGTGTCGAGGGGGTCGACGGGGTCGCGCTGGAATCGGCCGCGGCGGGACACGTGCGGCCGAGCCCGGTCGCGCTGGGATAGAAGCGCCGCAGGTGCTCGCACGTCTCCTGCAGCTCCTGCTTGTAGCCGATCGCGCGATAGCTGTCTACCAATCGCAGCAGCGCGTCGGGCGCCCGCTCCGTGGTGGGATAGTTCGCGATGACGTCCCTGAAATAGATGATCGCCGAGTCCCAGGCTTTGCGGCGCAGATAGAAGATGCCCGTCTTGTATATCTTCTCTGCGAACTGGTTCTCCAGACGACGCACATGCGCCCGCGCGCGCGCAGCTGCATCGCTGTCGGGAAAACGGCCCGCCAGCTCCTGATAGATCGCCAACGCCGTCTCACCGTACGAGGGGTCGAGCTCGGGGCGGTGCCAGAGACGGAGGTTCGCGTCGCCCGCTCGCAGCAGGGCCAGCGGCGCGTACTCCGTGGTCGAGAATTCGTCGGCGACCTTCCGGAACTCGCTTGCCGCCTGAACGTAGTCGCCCGCCTGGAACCACGACTCCGCGAGGTAATACCGCGCCTGCGCCAGCTCGGGACTACCGGGTGGGAGTTCGAAGCTGACACGTTGCAGGATCACTTGCGCACGGCGAAAATCGCCGTGCCGGAACAGGTCCATGGCACGGGCAAGATCGACGTCGGGCTGGGCGACCGGGGCCGCACGCGGAACACGACCGCGAGGATGACAGGCCGCCATCCCACTCAGTGCCACCGCGAGCGCCAGCACGCCGATCTTCTGTTGCATCGTCATTCCGGTTCAGCCTTTCCTAACGCGTTGAGCTTTTCCTGTGCCCGCTGCGAAATCGTGTCACCCGGCGTCCCCCCGACGAGCGCCTGTCGATAGCTCTCCATGGCACCGGGGATATCGCCCTGCGCCAAGCGCACATCGCCGAGACCGAGGAAGGCACCCCGCACGACATCGGGCGAGGCGCCTGGCGCCGTCGCCCGCCGAAACCATCCTTCCGCCTCGCCCGGACGTCCCTGCTCGAGCGCGACTTGGCCTTCGACGAGCGCGCACAGCCCCAAGCCCTCGCGCGCCGATTCGACCACCGCGGGCGCCCGCTGTCTCCGGACGACGCCCTCGAACACGCGCACCGCCGTACTACAATCCCGGACCCGGACCAGGGTCATCCCGTACACGAACAGTAGCGAGTCGGCTCGGGCGGCGTCGACCGCCGAGGCCGCTGCAACCGGCAACAGGGCCTTTGCCTCGGCCGTATCGCCCCGGACGACCGCATCGAGGGCGGCGAGCACGACGTAGCGTCCCAGAGGTCGCCGCGGCGCGACTTCCCGCAGTCCGGTCAATGCACTTGCCAGCGCCGTGCGGTCGTTGGCCGCGAGCGCCGCCCGCGCCACGCGATCCAGTCCGTCGGCTGCTTCGTCGGCGCGCGAGCGGTCGCGTTTGGCGAGCGCGCGGTAGGAATCGGCCGCCAGCTGATAGTCCTCAGAATGCATCGCCGCGGCGGCCACTTTGGCGAGCAGTGCGGCGCTGCCGGCGTTCGCTTTGATTCCCAACTGGTACTCCGCCAGGGCGTCGGCATACAACCCCGCCGCATAGGCGCGATCGCCGAGCTCCTCGTGATTGGCGGCGGAACGGGTGCAGGCCAGCAACAGGACCAGCGGCACCGCCCAAAGCCGTCTCACTTCTTTTTCTTCCTTCGCTCAGGCTTCGTGTCGGCGCCCACGGGCACGACATCCGAGCGGGAGAGCAGCGCCAGATAGGCCTCTACCCTCGGGTCCTCCGGCCGCCGCGCACGCAGCTCTTCCCAGACCGCGCGCGCCGCCAACCCATCACCGGCGAGGTAGCAGGCCAGCCCCAACATCGCGGCGGCGTCGTGGAAGGACGGCCGCTCGCGCACGATGATCTGGAAATGCTCGTGTGCGTCCAACGCGCGACCGGCCTCGAGCAACAGCCGGCCCAGCTTGTACCGCAGGTCATGGAAGGCCGGCCCCAGCGTCAGCGCCGCTTCGTACTGCGCGATCGCCTCGTCGAGCCCGCCCGCCTCGAGGTATGCCTGGCCCAGTGCGGCGTGCTGGTTTGCCAGTTTCGCCGCGATGTGACCATTGAAGCCCGCGCGCTGCTCCGAGGTGACCTGACGGGCACGCCGCAGCATCACGTTGGCCTCCTCTTCGCGACCCAGCTCGTTCAGCACCAGCGCGCGATGGATCAAGGCCTCGATGTAATTGGGATTGAGCGCCAGGGCACGATCGAGCTGTTCCAGCGCCTTGTCGGGCTGTCCGGCAAGCGAGTACGAGAGTCCGAGCAGATGATGCGCGTCCGCAAACGCGCGGCCGCTCGCGATGACCTCCTCGAGGAGGTGAATCGCGCCGTAGTAATCCTGCAGCTGAAACCGCTCGTTAGCTTGCTCGACCAGACGCTCGGGACTGACGTCCATGAATCTCCTCGTACCAGTCAACGAATTTACGGATGCCTTCCTCGATCCCGACGCGCGGCTTGAAGCCCAGCACGCGTCCGGCATGCACCAGATCGGCATCCGTCAACCGCACGTCGCCTGGCTGATCGGGGTGACGCTCGATCCGCGCTTCCTGGCCGAGGGCCTTGGCGATGAGCGCGATCAGGCGATCGAGACGCACGCGTTCGCCGCCGCCCAGATTGACCGTCTCGACCGTGCCGGGAGTCGCGCGAGCAGTCCATTCGAGCGCGGCGAGAAGGCCATCCAGGCAGTCGGTAATATAGGTGTAGTCGCGCTCACTCGACCCATCCCCATGCATCCGCACCGGACGTCCGCGGGCGATCAGATCGGTGAACTTGTGGATCGCCAGATCGGGGCGCTGGCGTGGGCCGTACACCGTGAACAACCGCAGGCAGACGATCTTGAGCGGATAGAGGTGCGCAAAGGCATGCGCGAGCAGCTCTCCTGCCCGCTTGCTGGCGGCGTACGGCGAGATCGGCAAGACGGCGGGCTGATCCTCCGCAAATGGCGCGGGCGTCGCATTTCCGTAAACGGACGACGACGAGCCGAACACGATCCGCGTCAACCCCACCCGGCGGGCCGCATCGATCAACCGCGCCGTCGCAGTGACGTTCGCTTGCATGTAGGCGCCGGGATCCTCAAGCGAGGGACGTACACCCGGCTTTGCCGCCAGATGGATGACCGCCTCGACGCCGTCCAACGGCACCGCATCGCGGGCAAGATCGGCCTCCACGAACCGGAATCCGGGAAGTTGGCGCAGGCCGGACAGGTTGCGCTCCTTGACGTCCCGCGCGTAGAACGGATCGAAGTTATCGACGCCGATCACCTCGTGACCGCGCCGGATGAGCGCCTCGCTCACGTGTGATCCGATGAACCCGGCCGCGCCGGTGACCAGAAAGCGGTGCATCACGACTTTCATACTCCTTCGCGCTTCACGACATCACGGAAATACTCGATCGTGCGGCGCAGGCCTTCGTCGAGCGAAACCGTCGGCTCCCATCCCAGTGTCTCACGGGCGTGCGAGATGTCCGGCTGGCGCACCTGCGGATCGTCCACCGGCAGCGGCCGCGCGACGATCTTGCTCCTGCTACCCGTCAACGCCAGCACACGCTCCGCGAGCTGCCGGACGGTGAACTCGTGCGGGTTGCCGATATTGGTGGGATCGGAGCTGCCGCGCTCGAACAGCCGGATGATGCCCTCGATCAAGTCGTCCACATAGCAGAACGACCGCGTCTGCGAGCCGTCGCCGTAGAGGGTGAGGGGCTCGCGGCGCAGCGCCTGCACGATGAAGTTCGACACCACCCGACCGTCGTGCGGGCGCATGCGCGGCCCATAGGTGTTGAAGATCCGTACGATGCGCGTGTCGAGCCCGTGGTAGCGATGATAGGCCATGGTCAGCGCCTCTGCGAACCGCTTGGCCTCGTCGTAGACGCCGCGCGGGCCCACCGGATTCACGTTCCCCCAGTAGGACTCGGGTTGCGGATGCACCTGCGGATCGCCGTAGACCTCCGACGTCGACGCGAGCAGGAAGCGCGCCTGTTTCGCCATGGCGAGTCCCAGCGCCTTGTGCGTGCCGAGGGCCCCGACCTTGAGGGTCTGGATCGGGAGCTTGAGGTAATCGACGGGACTCGCCGGGCTCGCGAAGTGCAGCACGCCGTCGAGGGCGCCGTCGACTTCTATGAAGGTTGTGACGTCCTGGCGCCGAAACTCGAAGTTGGGATGGTTGGCGACGTGGGCGAGATTGGCGGGATTACCGGTGAGATGATTGTCCATTCCCAGGACCCGGTGCCCTGCGGCGAGGAACCGGTCAACGAGATGCGATCCTAAGAACCCCGCCGCCCCCGTTACGAGGACGCGCATCCGAGCGGGCGGCCGATGCTGTCGTAGGTGAATCCCAGCCGGCCGAGCTTGTGCGGATCGTACAAGTTGCGTCCATCGACGATCAGCGGCCGCTTCAAGAGCTGCTTCATCCTGGCGAAATCGGGATTGCGATACTCCAGCCACTCCGTCACGATCGCGAGTGCATCGGCGCCGGCCAGCGCGTCGAAGCCGTGGCCGGCGTACGTGACGCGGTTGCCGAGGTGATGCCGCGCAGTTTCCATCGCGGCGGGGTCGTGCGCCTGCACCTTCACGCCGGCTCTGAGCAGCTCCTCGATGAGCACGAGGGCCGGGCTCTCGCGGACGTCATCGGTCTCGGCCTTGAAGGCGAGGCCCCAAATGGCAACGACTTTGCCGCTGAGCGATCCGAGATGCCGCTGCAGCTTTTCAAACAACATTTTTTTCTGGCGGTGATTCGCCGCTTCCACGGCGGACAGAATATCAAGCGGGAGCTCGTTTTCCGAACCGGTGCGAATCAGCGCTTTTACGTCTTTGGGAAAGCAGGACCCGCCGTAGCCCGGGCCGGGAAACAGGAACGCCTGTCCGATGCGCCGATCCGAGCCGATGCCGCGCCGGACCTGGGTCACATCCGCTCCCACCGCCTCGCACAGCTGCGCGATCTGATTCATGAACGAGATGCGCGTGGCGAGCATGGCGTTGGCAGCGTACTTCGTCATTTCGGCCGACGGGATGTCCATCACGATCAGCGGATTGCCGGTGCGCACGAAGGGGGTGTAGAGCTCTTCGATCACCTTGGCCGCGTCGGGTGAGTCGACCCCGACGACCACGCGGTCGGGCTTCATGAAGTCTTCGACCGCGGCGCCTTCCTTGAGGAATTCCGGATTCGCGCAGACGTGAAACGGTGTCGTCGTCTCGCGCGCGATCTGCGCCCGCACTTTCTCGGCGGTGCCCACCGGGACGGTACTCTTCGTCACGACGACCTTGGGCGCATTCATATGTTTGCCGATCGTCATGGCGACGGCGAGCACATGCTGCAGGTCGGCGGATCCGTCTTCGTCGGGCGGCGTCCCCACCGCGATGAACACGACCTCGGCGCGCTCGACCGCATTCCCGACGTCGGTCGTAAAGGTGAGCCGGCCCTCACGCTGATTGCGGAGGACAATCGGCTCGAGTCCGGGCTCGTAGATCGGCAGTTTATTCGCTTTGAGACTCTCGATCTTGGCCGCATCGACGTCGGCGCACGCGACGTCGTTCCCTGTCTCGGCGAGACAGGCACCCACGACCAGACCCACATATCCGGTGCCGACGACGGCGACCTTCACGCGCGGCTGCCCGCCCCGCCCGCGCCGCCCGCCCCGCCCGCCCCGCCCGTCTTGGGCAATACATGCCGCGTATCCACGGTCACGCGGGCGTGCCGCGCGATCAATTTGTAGTCGATCGCCGCATGATCGGTCACAATGATCACGCAGTCGGCCTGCTTGAGCGCTTCCGCGGTGAGCGGCACCGAATTGAGCGCGATGCCGTCTTCCTTCAGAACCGGCACGTGCGGATCGTGGTAGGACACGTCGGCGCCACGCTGATGCAGCAGGCGGATAACATCGAGCGCCGGACTCTCGCGGATGTCGTCGATGTTTTTCTTGTAGGCGACACCCACGAGCAGGACACGGCTGGCGCGGACCGCCTTGCCCTGCTCGTTGAGCGCGTCCACGACCTTCCCGACCCAGAACTCCGGCATCTCGGCGTTCAGTTCACCGGCTAGCTCGATGAAGCGGGTCTTGTAGTTCAGCGTCCGCATCTTCCAGGCGAGATAATGCGGATCGAGCGGAATGCAGTGACCACCCACGCCGGGGCCGGGCGTGAATTTCATGAACCCGAACGGCTTGGTCGACGCTGCCTCGATCACTTCCCAGACATCCACGCCGAGCTTGTCGCACACGATCGCCATCTCGTTGGCGAGCCCGATGTTGACGCTGCGGAACGTGTTCTCGAGGATCTTCACCAGCTCGGCCGCTTCGGGTGACGACACCGGCACGAGCGTATCGATGGCCCCCTGATACAAGGCCATGGCGACTTTCAGACAGGCGGGCGTGATCCCGCCGATCACCTTGGGCGTGTTGCGGGTGTTGAAGCGCTCGTTGCCGGGATCGACGCGCTCCGGAGAGAACGCGAGGAAGAAGTCCTCACCGACCTTGAGTCCTGTGGACTCGAGAGCAGGGAGC